>NZ_JBHZCY010000122.1:0-28258 GCF_042786665.1 Kitasatospora sp. NPDC059146
CGGCACGCCGCCCGCCGCACCGTCCTCGGGGAGTGCCCCGGGCGCGTCCTCGCCCTGAGCCGGGCTCTCGCCCCTGCGACCTGCCATGCGCGTACCTTTCACCGACGGAAGCGACGCCCCGGACGATCTGGCGCACCGCACTCAGGGAGACGACCCGAACCGCTCCCTGGTTGTACGTACGAAGGTCGGTACAGACCGACCATCGTGGCTTCCGATCATATGGAGATCGAAGGTGATCACCGACCCCCGGTGCACCAACCACCCCGGCGGTCACGGGACGATCCCGTCACAGAACATCCGAAAAGGGCTGATTCCGGCGGGCTCCGGCGCCGGCCCGGGCGGGCCGGTGCGGAGGTCGGTCGGGGCGGGGCGCGACGGGCTCAGAGCCAGCCGCGCCGGCCGGCGAGCAGACCGGCCTCGAAGCGGCTGCGGGCGCCGAGCCGGTCCATCAGGTCGGCCATCATCCGGCGGGTGGTGCGCAGCGAGATGCCGAGGTGCTTGCCGGCCGCCTCGTCGGTGTAGCCCTGGCCGAGCAGGCGCAGCAGCTCCTGCTCCTGGCGGGTGAGGCCCTCCTCGTCGCGCTCGCGCGGGGCGCCGAAGGGGGTGGCGTCGGACCAGGTCTGGTCGAAGAGCGAGACCAGGGCGGTGAGCACGCCCGGTGACGAGATCTGGACGGCACCCTTGAGGGTGTTGGCGGGGTCGATCGGGACCAGGGCGACCCGCCGGTCGATGACCAGCATCCGCAGCGGCAGCGCGGGCACGGTGCGCACCTCGCAGCCGAGGCCGGTGAGCCACTCGGCGTGCAGGACGGTGGCCCGGTCCTTGCGCACCGCGTCCAGGTAGACGGTGCGCATCGACACCCCGCGGGCCAGCAGCTCCTCGTTGTCGGGGCGGCTGGCCTGGAGGGAGGCGGCGGGCCGGGCGCGGCCGGGCGCGAAGGTGAGCAGTTCGTCCTGGACCGAGCTGACCAGCTCCTCCATCCGCGCCGCCACGGTGGCCATGCCGAGCAGTCGCTCCAGCTGGCTGTCCTCGGCCGACTCGTCGCGGAACTGGGCGAGCATGCCGGAGATCTCGGCCTGGCGCCGCTCGAACTCCAGCTGGGCGCGCTGCTGGACGGATTCGTAGTACCGCAGCAGGGCCGGCAGTCCGACCCGCGGGTCGACCGGCCGCAGGCCGCCGGAGGGCGTGCCCGGGGCCTCGACCTCGGAGGGGCGGAGCAGCCGCAGGTCGGCGAGCTGGTCGAGCGCGGCACGGACCTGCGCCCCGCCGAGGCCGAGTCTGTCGGCCAACCCCTCGACATCCAGCTGAGGATCCGTCAGCATCAGTCGATAGACCGCCTGCGCGGCATCGTCGATCCCCCGCGTCATCGGCGCACCACTCCCCCGCAGCCGGTACCGGTTTTCCGGCGCTCGGCCGGACAAGTCCGCTGCCCGATCATGCCAGGACGGGCAGGTCAGGACAACTGCGGAAGCGTTTCTTTCGGGGCTCCGGATCGACCGGCCGGGATAAGGGTAATGAGAAGGCAATGGCACCAAGGTGCCACCGCGATCTTCCTGCCGCCCCGAACACCTTCCGGCGGCCCTCGGCATCCTCCAGACTTTCGGTTGTCGGGAAGCCGCGAGCTCCCCGACCGGGCCCGCCGATGATTACGGACCGTCATCACCGACGGCCGACCGATCAGGTCGGTGAATTGGCCGGCACCCGCTTCCGCACCGCACTTCGTCCTGGGGGACCCTCATGCTGCTTTCCTACCGCAAGCTCGCCTGTACCGCCGCCGTCTCCGCCGTCGCCGCCGCCTTCGCCGGTGGCGTCCTGGCCGGTGCCGCGTACGCCACGCCGGGCTCCGCACCGGCCGTCGGCCCGGCCACGGCCTCGGTGCAGCAGTTCACGAACGGCCTCACCGCCCACCTCCGCGCGTCCCGGTCGGAGATGCTCCAGGGTGCCGCGACCCCGGCCGACTGGCACTGGAACTGACGGCCGCTTCCGCAGGCCACGGCACCTGACGCCGTCCCCGCCACCACCGGCCGACGAGCAGTCCGGCCGGACGGCGGGGAAGGCCCGTCGGCGGAACTCCGGACCGCCGCATAAATTGAACGTGCAACAATCCGCCAGGAGCGACAGTGCCGGTTATCGAACCGATCGTGCTGGACTTCTTCGGCTCGGAGATCGCCCTCGTCCAGGCCGACCGCGACGAGATCTCGTTCCATTTCGGGCCGCACCTCACCGGGATTTCCCGGGACCCCGACCAACTGCGGGTGGAATTCTCCCGTTCACCGGGGAAGGACGCGCCCGGCGATTTCCTGGTGCGCCGCAGTGACGGAACGCCATTGCTGCGCCGCACCTTCCGGGGCTGGGGCAACGTCCCGGGCGCGGTGCCGCCGTTCGCGGCCCTCCAGGACCGGTTCTGCCTGGCCCCCGCCGTGGTGCTGGCCAAGGGCGGCGCCACCGTGGCGCTGCTCGGCGGACCGTACTCGGAGCAGGCCAACGTGGGCGCCGCGCTGGCGCAGCGCTCCTGGGAGTTCGTCTCCGGACGGCTGCTGGTGCTGGACCGCCGCACCGGGCACGTCCTGCCCTACCTCGCGCCGCTGGAGGCGCGCGGGCCGGCCGCGGCCTGGCTGCGCGGCGCCGGACTGCCGGACGGCACCTGGCGCACCGTCACCTCGCCGGTCGGCGGCGAGGTCCTGCTGGTGCGGCCGGAGAGCCTCGGGCCGGTCGTCCCGGTCCGGGCCCGGCTGGCCCCGCCGGCGCTGGTCCGGCTGTGCCGCAGCGACGACGAGGAAGTGCGGCTGGCACCATGGGAGTTCACCACCAGGACCTGGCCGGCCGGGTCCTCGGGACTGCTCGCCGACGCACCGACCCACTGCCTGCACCTGCCCGGCGTGAGCGGGGCGGAGGAGGCCGCCGGACTGATCGATCACGCCATGACCAAGGAGAAGGACGACTCGTGCCTCGACGTACCGGCTATGCCATCGGCGCACCGTGCTGGGCTGACTGCATCACTCCTGATCTGAGCGGCAGCCGGGAGTTCTACTCGGCGCTGTTCGGCTGGGAGTTCGTCACCGAGTCGCCGGACTACCAACTGGCCGTGCTGGGCGGGGAGGTCATCGGCGGGTTCGGCGCCGCACCGGTCGGGCTGCCGCCGCAGGCCGCGTGGAACGTCTACCTGGCGACCAAGGACGCGGAGCACTGCTGCGTCCAGGTCGGCCGGCTGGGCGGACGCGTGGTGATGCCCCCGGTGCCCGCCGGGGAGAACGGCCGGCTGCTGCTCGCCGTCGACTCCTCCGGGGTCACGGTCGGCTTCTGGGAGGGCGCCCGGGCCGAGGGCGTGGTGCTCGCCGACGAGCCGGGCGCGATCTGCGGCCACGAGCTGCGGGTGCCGTCCGCCGTCCAGGCCGAGGCGTTCTACGGGCCGCTGTTCGGCTACCGGCTCGGCACGGAGGGGGAGTTCACCCTGGACGGCTCCGCCCACGCCCGCGTGGTGGAGAGCGACCAGGGCCGTCCGTGCTGGCTGCCGCACTTCGGCGCGGCCGACCCGGCGGACGCCGTCCACCGGGCGGTCCGGCTGGGCGCCCGGCTGGTGCGGCCGGGCTCGGACGAGCCGCCGGTCCTGCGGGACCCGTGGGGCGCGGAGTTCGGGCTGGTGGCGGCGGGCTGAGCCGGCCGGGCGCGTCGGACGGCCCGCCCGGCCCGCGGCCACGGTCACAACGCCTTGACCGCGGCGCCCAGTTCGGGACGGCCCTTGATCGCCAGCTTGCGGTAGATCCGGCCCAGGTGGGTGTCCACCGTGCGCTTGCTGAGGCAGAGCCGCTCGGCCACCTCCAGGTTGCTCAGGCCCTGCAGCACCAGCTCGGTGACCCGGCGTTCGCTCGGGGTCAGCCGGACCGGACCGGCGTCCCGGGTGCCGATCGCCGGGCCGCCGCGCTCCTCGGCCGGGCGCGGCCGGGCGTCGCCGCCGGGCAGCGGGTCGGCCGCGATGGTCCGGGCGGCGGCGTGCTCGCCGAGCGCCTGGTAGGCCTGGGCCGCGTGGGCGCGCCACGGCACGCAGGCCGGATCGGCCACGCCGCGGGCGGCCAGCTGGTGGCCGCACTCCAGGAAGAGCCGCAGCGCCTGCTGGTGGTCGCCGCGGTGCGCGGCGACCAGGCCGCGGGCCTCCAGCAGCACCGCGCGCAGCAGCGGGTGCGCCTCGGCGGGCAGGTCGACCCCGGCCAGCGCGGCGGCGTCCACCGGCAGGCCGCGGCGCAGCCGGGCCCGGACGGCCAGCGCCAGCGCGGCGCCCGCGAGGTCCTCGGCCCGGATCTGCCGGGCCAGGTCGGCGGCCTGCTCGGCGTCGGCGAGGGCGGCGTCCGGCCGGCCCTGCCGGTGGGCGATGTCGGAGCGGGCCAGCAGGGCGAGGGCCAGTTCGCCGCGGTGGTTCCAGCGCCGGGCGGAGCGGACCGCCCGGCCGGCCCAGGCGGCCGCCTCGTCCAGCCGTCCCGTCCAGGCGTAGGCCATCGCCGCGCCCAGCACCTCCGTACCGGCCTCGGCGGGCGAGACCCGGCGCACGCAGCGCCCGGCCAGCCGCACCGCCGTACGGGGCTGGCCCCCGGCGGCGGCCAGCGCGGCCAGCGCCCCGAGCAGGGCGGTGCCGGCGGGCTCGGCCGGCTCGGCGCGCAGCGCGGCCAGGGCGGGCCGCAGGGCGGTGCGCCGGCCGGTGAGGGCGGCCTGGGCGGCGAGCGGCAGCAGCAGTTCGGCCGGGGGGCCGGGGGTGGCGGCGAGCGCCGCGGCGGCCTCGGCGAACGGGACGGCGGCGGCGCCGGCCGAACCGAGGGCGAGCACCGGCCCGGCGCACGGCCGGAGCACCCCGGCCCGTTCGGCCGGGTCGGGGGTGGCGGCGAGGCCGGCGGCGCAGCGGGCGGCGGCGGCCACGTCGCGGTGGAGTTCGACGGTGCCGAGCTGCCCGGTGAGCGAGCGGACCAGCTCCGGATCGGCGGCGTCGGCGAGGGCGCGCTGGAGGTAGCGGGCGGCGTCGTCCCAGTGGCCGTCGGCGGCGGCGTCCCGGGCGGCGGTGCGCAGGACGGGGACGGCCCAGTCCAGCCCGGTGGTGCCGGAGGACATCAGGTGTTCGGCGGTGCGGGCGGCGGGGGCGCCGAGCCGGGCGAGCAGGGCGGCGGCCCGCTCGTGCAGGGCGACCAGGACGCGCGGGTCGGTGCGGGCCAGCACGGCGGTGCGGACCAGCTCGTGCCGGAAGGTCTCCGGCGGGCCGGGTTCGATCAGGTCGGTGCGGTGCAGCGCCTCCCGGGCCTCGTCGGCGAGGAGTTCGCCCTGGCCGGTCAGCAGGGCGGCGGTGGCGAGGTCGGCCCCGGTGCCCAGGACGGCGAGGCCGGTGAGCAGTTCGGCGGCCCGGGGGTGGCTCTGCCGCAGCCAGCTGAGGGTGGTGTCGGCGAGGGTGCCGGCGCCGATCCGGCGGACCTTGTCGAGGTCGGGCGAGCCGGGGTTGATCCGGGCGGCGGCCAGCCGGGCGGTGAGCTCCTCGACCACCAGCGGGTTGCCGCGGGAGAGGTCGTGGCAGACGGCGGCGAGTTCCGGGTCGACCGGGGCGTCGAACTCCTCGGCGACCCGCTCGGCCACGCAGCTGTCGCAGAGCGGGCCGGGGGTGAGGGTGCGGGCGTGGCGCAGGGCGGCGAGTTCGGCGGCGAGCGGGTCGGCGGCCTCGTCGGCGGTGCTGGCGAGCAGGGCGACGGGCAGGCCGTCGAGCCGGCGGGCGAGGTAGGAGAACCACTGGCGGGACTCCTCGTCGGCCAGGTGGAGGTCGTCCACGGCCATCACGACGGGGGTCCGGGCGGTGAGCGAGCGGGCCGCGTGGAAAAGGTCGTTCAGCACCCTTTCGCGCCCGTTGCCGGCGTTTTCGGAACCCGCCGGAAGGACTCTTCCGAGGGCGCCCGGCAGATCTCCGACGAGGGCCGTCCCGGGGAATTCCCCGGGTGATTCGCCCAGGAACTGCGGACTTGGCACCCCACTGGTTGTCATGCGCATGAAGGGATCGAAGAGCTGACGCACCACGCCGTACGGAAAGTCCCGCTCGTTGTCGTGACATCGGGCCCGCAGCACCACCGCGCCCTCCGGCAGCCGGGCCAGCGCGGCCCGCAGCAGCGCGCTCTTCCCGGCCCCGCGCGCGCCCCTGACCAGCACGACCGCGGACCGGCCGGCGGCCGCCCCGGCCACCGCGCGCGCCAGCTCCGCCAGCTCCGTTTCCCGGTGCAGCAAAACTCCAGTCGGCACCGCAACCCCCCGTCGTACCCGCGTGCGGACACACCAGTATCGCCCGCCGCGCCCCCCTGTCAACGTTCCGGGCGAATACGTACCGGGATACGTACCGGCCGAACGGAATACGCAATTCCACGCGATGCGTAACTCGACGGCGCCGACGGATATGCAGTATGTACAGCCCAATTGGCGCCGTGCTCGAATACTCACGACGAACTTGTGAACACAGGGGGATGACTGATGGAGCGACCGCGGCTCAAGGCCCATTTCCTCACCGAGACGGTGGGAGAAAAGGTCTTCCTGCTCGGAGAGGGGCAGGACTACCTCGTCCCGGGGGCCGCCGCGGTGCGCCTCCTGCCCTACCTGGACGGACGGCGCACCGTCGCCGAGATCCTCCAGGCGCTGGGCACCGAGGTCCCGCTCGGCCAGGCGCTGACCGCACTGCGCCGCTACGAGGCCGCCGGGCACCTCGCCGAGGGCCGGCCCGAACTGCCGGACCACGTCCTCGCCTACTGGGACGCCCAGGGCGTCGACCCGGCCGTCGCCCTGGAGGCCGCCCGGGCCACCGAGCTGCTGGTGCTCGCCCTCGGCGCCGCCGAGGCCGCCCCGCTGGTCGAGGCGCTCACCGCCACCGGCCTGCGCGCCCGCGCCGTCACCGAGGACCAGGCCGTCACGGGCGGCCCGGACACCATGGTCGTCGCCCTCACCGACGACTACCTCGCCCCCGCCCTGGAGCGGCTGAACACCGCCCGGCTGGCCGACCGGCGCCCCTGGCTGCTCGCCAAGCCCACCGGCACCTCGCCCTGGCTCGGCCCGCTGCTGCGCCCCGACGAGACCGGCTGCTGGAGCTGCCTCGCCCAGCGGATCAGCGGCAACCGCCAGGTCGAGCGCTACCTGGCCGGCAAGCGCGGCGAGACCGTGCCGCTGCACCCCACCCGCGCCGCCATCCCGGCCGGCCCGGCGATGACCGCCCAGCTGCTCGCCACCGAGACCGCGCGCATCCTCGCCGACGAGTGCTGCTCCGCCCTCTCCGGCACCATGGTCAGCCTCGACCTCAACACCCTGCAGACCACCGAGCACACCCTGGTCCGCCAGCCCCAGTGCCCCGACTGCGGCGACCCGGCGCTGCTCACCGAGCGCAGCCCCAAGGTCGTCCTGCAGCCGAGCCCGGCCCGGCACACCACCGACGGCGGCTACCGCGTCCAGGCCCCGCAGTTCACCTACGACCGGCTCAAGCACCACATCAGCCCGCACCTGGGCGCGATCACCCGGCTCGGCGCGCACGACGACACCGGCAACGGCATCACCTACAGCTTCACCGCCGGCCACAACTTCGCCATGGTGAACGACAACATGGACCTGCTGCGCCGCAACATGCGCGGCCAGAGCGGCGGCAAGGGCCGCTCCGAGATCCAGGCCAAGGTCAGCGCGATCTGCGAGGCGATCGAGCGCTACTCGGCGGTCTGGCGCGGCGAGGAGCCGGTGGTGCGCGCCGCCTACCGCGACCTCGACCCGGCCGTCGCCGTCCACATGGACGCCCTGCTCCAGTTCTCCGACACCCAGTTCGCGAACCGCGCCGAGTGGAACGCCGACCCCAAGCACCGGCTGCACCTGGTGCCCGACCCGTTCCCGGTCGACGCCGAACTGGACTGGACCCGCGCCTGGTCGCTCACCCACGACGAGGAGCGGCTCGTCCCCTCCGGCTACGCCTGGTACGGCCACCCCGACCTCCAGCAGCACTTCTACTGCGTCGGCGACTCCAACGGCTGCGCCAGCGGCAACACCCTGGAGGAGGCGATCCTCCAGGGCTTCTGCGAGGTCGTCGAGCGCGACGCGGTCGCCCTGTGGTGGTACAACCGCACCGCCCAGCCCGAGTTCGACCTCGACTCGCTGAACGACCCGTACGTGGACACCATGCGCGCCTTCTACGCCTCGGTGGACCGCGAGCTGTGGGTGCTCGACCTCACCTCCGACCTCGGCGTGCCGGTGTTCGCCGCGATCTCCCGGCGCGTGCACGAGGTCGAGGACATCATGGTCGGCTTCGGCGCCCACCCGGACCCGCGGATCGCCGCGATCCGCGCGCTCACCGAGGTCAACCAGTTCCTCCCGTTCATCGACCGGCGGGACGAGAACGGCGACACCCTCTACCGCACCGACGACCTGGAGACCCTGGAGTGGTGCCGGACGGCCACCGTCGCGGACGAGCCCTGGCTGCTGCCGGGCCGTGACCTCGCCGCCACCACCCTGGCCGACTTCGCCCCGCTCGACGGTGACGACCTCGCCGGACACGTCCGGGACTGCGTCGACCGCGCCCGCCGGGCCGGGGTCGAGGTGATCGTGCTCGACCAGAGCCGCCCCGACCTCGACCTCGCCGTGGTCAAGGTGATCGCCCCCGGCATGCGCCACTTCTGGCGCCGCCTCGCCCCCGGCCGGCTCTACGACGTGCCGGTCCGCCAGGGCCGACTGGCCGCTCCGCAGACCGAGGAGCAGCTCAACCCGAAGAACGTCTTCTTCTAGGAACGGCCGGGTACCGACGCGATGACCACCGCCCTTGACCGGATCCACCTGCCCGCCGCCGCCCGTACGGTGCGCCGGCTGCGGCTGCGCCCCGACGGCGCGTTCGCCCCGCTCGGCCCGAGGGCCGTCCGGCTGACCGCGCCGGTCGGCGCGCTCGACCTGCCCGACCTGGCGCCCGGCGCCCGGGAGGCGGTGGCCGCGCTGGCCGCCGGGGAGCACACCGAGGAGGAGCTGGCCGCCCTGGTCGCGGCCCGGGACGGCGACACCGGGCTGCTGCGCTGGCAGCTGGCCCGCCGCCGGCTCGGCACGGCCGGGATGCTGGAGCACTCCGTGCACCTGGCCGTCGACGGCCCGGACGGCACCGCCGGCACCGAGGAGCCGCTGGCCCGGCTGCGCCCGGTCGGCCGGGGCGCCGCCGAGCCCGGCCCCACCCCGGACCCGACCGGGCAGGTGAAGCTGTCCCGCTTCGCCACCGCCGCGGTCGAGGACGGCGCCCTGCTGGTGCGCTCCCCGGGCAGCCCGCTGGCCGTCCAGCTGACCACCCGGGCGGCCGGCCTGCTGGCCGCCCTGGCCGGCTGGACCAGCCCCGCCGCGCTCGCCCAACTCCCCGGCGCCCTGCCGCTGGACGCCGTCCGGCAGACCCTGCGGCTGTTCGCCGCCGCCGGGCTGCTGGCCTACGGCGCCCCCGGCGCCGAGCCCGAGGCCGAGGAGCAGCGGTTCGCCCAGTGGACCGCCGCCGACCTGGCCTTCCACTCCCGCACCCGGCGGCCCACCAGCGTGGCCGGCTACGGCGGCACCTACCGCTTCGGCGACCGCTTCGCCCCCGAGCCCGCCTCGCCCGCGCCGTTCGCGGGCGAGAAGGTCGCCCTGCCCGTCCCCGACCTGGACGAACTCACCCGCACCGACCGGCCGTTCACCGAGGTGCTGGAGCAGCGCCGCTCGGTGCGCGACCACGACGAGCAGGCGCCGATCACCCTGGAGCAGCTCGGCGGGCTGCTCTACCGCAGCGCCCGCCGGCGCCAGACCTTCACCGGCGGGGACGGCCAGGAGCTGGCCGACCGGCCGTACCCGAGCGGCGGCGCGGTGCACGAGCTGGAGCTGTACCCGCTGGTGACCTCCTGCGCGGGCCTGGAGCCCGGGCTGTGGCACTACGCGACGGACCGGCACGAGCTGGAGCTGGTCAGCGCGCCGAGCCCGGCCACCGCCCAACTGGTCAAGAGCGCCCGCGAGTCCTGCCTGATGCAGACCGACCCGCAGGTGGTGCTGCTGGTCACCGCGCGGTTCGGCCGGGTGATGTGGAAGTACGAGACGGTCGCCTACCCGCTGGTCCTCAAGCACGTCGGCGCGCTCTACCAGACCCTCTACCTGGTCGGCACCGCGATGGACCTCGCGGTCTGCGGCCTCGGCGGCGGCGACGCGGCCGACTTCGCCGCGGCCAGCGGCCTCGACTACTTCACCGAGGGCACCGTCGGTGAGCTGGTGATCGGCAGCCGGCCGCCGACGCTGCGCCAGGACGTGGGCGTCCCACGGAGAGAAGCCAGAAGATGAAGTTCCGTTTCAAGGCGCTGCAGCGGATGCGCGAGCCGGACGAGCTCGACTCGCCGACGCTGCTCGCCGCGCCGCGGGGCTGGATCGCCCTGTTCGTCGTGATGATCACCATGGCCGCCGCGCTGCTGTGGACCTTCGCCGGGACGATCCCGATCACCGTGGACGCCCCCGGCCTGCTCACCCACCCGCACGGCACCGCGATGATCCAGAGCCCGTTCGGCGGGATGGTCCGCACCGTCCTCGCCAAGCCCTCCGACCAGGTCCGGCAGGGCCAGTCCGTGGTGCGGGTCGAGGACACCGAGGGCCACAGCCGGGAGATCACCAGCCCGTTCGGCGGGCGGGTGGTCGGCCTGTCGGTCACCGACGGCCAGGTCGTCGCCCCCGGCTCGCCGGTCGCCTCGGTCGAGCGGGTCGACGACCCGCAGGAGCGGATGGTCGCGATGGTCTTCGTACCGGCCACCCGCACCGTCGGGCTGGAGCCCGGCGACCAGGTCGACCTCAACGTGTCCACCACCCCGGCCGGCGCCTTCGGCCTGCTGCGCGGCACCGTCAGCTCGGTCAGCCCGTACGCGCTCACCCGGGAGGCCGTCTCCGGCCTGGTCGGCGGCGACCTCGCCGCCCAGCGCTACCTCGGCAAGGACGCGCCCCGGCTGGTCGTCGTCGACCTCACGCCCGACCCGAACACCCCCAGCGGCTTCGCCTGGACCTCCCAGAGCGGCCCGCCGAACCCGCTGGGCACCCAGGTCGCCGTCACCGCCACCATCAACGTCGGCGAGCAGACCCCGTTCAACCTGATCCTCGGCCGCTGAGAGGAGGCACCGATGACCGCCACCGTCCCGGAGAGCACCCGGGCCTCCGCCCCCGTGCCGGAACCGGACCCGGAGAAGCCGAAGCGCCGCCGCGGCCGCCCCACCCGGGCGGCCGCGCCGCGGCGCTGGCGGCACGCCGTCCCCACCGTCCTGCAGATGGAGTCGGTGGAGTGCGGCGCCGCCAGCCTCGCCATGATCCTCGGCTACCACGGCCGCTGGGTCCCGCTGGAGGACCTGCGCGGCGTCTGCGGGGTCTCCCGCGACGGCGCCCGCGCCTCCACCCTGCTGAACGCCGCCCGCACCTACGGGCTCACCGCCCGCGGCTACCAGACCGAGGCCGAGAAGCTCCGCGACCTCGACGGCCCGGTCATCATCTTCTGGGCCTTCCAGCACTTCATGGTCGTCGAGGGCATCCGCACCCGGTACGGCCGCACCGTCGTCGCCGTCAACGACCCGGCCAGCGGCCCCCGGCTGATGGAGTGGGACGAGTTCGACTCCGGCTTCACCGGCATCGTGCTCTCCTTCGAGAAGGGCCCCGACTTCGAGCCCGGCGGCGACAAGGGCGGCATCGGCCCCGCCCTGCTCGAACGCCGGCTCCCGACCGGGCGCGCCATGCCGCTGGTGCTGCTCGCCAGCCTGCTGCTGGTGCTGCCCGGCATCGCGATCCCCGCCTACACCCGGGTGTTCATCGACCGGGTCCTGACCGGCAGCGGGAGCGGCTACCTCCTGCCGCTGCTGGCCGCCATGACCGGCACCGCCGTCGTCGTCTTCGTCCTGACCTCCGTCCAGCGGCACTACCTGCTGCGGATCGAGATCCGGATGGGGCTGGTCAGCTCGGCCCGGTTCTTCCGCCACCTGCTGCGGCTGCCGGTCGACTTCTTCCTCCAGCGCCGCCCCGCCGAGGTCGCCAAGCGGGTGTCCGGCAACGACGTGGTCGCCGAGATCCTCTCCCGCGACCTCGCGCTCACCGTGATCAACCTCGGCCTGGTGCTGTTCTACGCGGCCGTGCTGATCCGCTACGACATCCTGCTCGGCCTCGTCGGCGTCGGCATGGCGCTGCTCAACGTGGTCGTGCTGCAGGCCGTCGCCCGGGCCCGCACCGACGCCGTGGCCGCGCTGCGCACCGACCGCGGCAACCTCACCGCGACCACCTTCACCACCCTCTCGCTGATCGAGACCGTCAAGGCCACCGGCGCCGAGCAGGACGCCTTCGGCCGCTGGGCCGGCTTCCTCGCCAAGGTCGTCACCGCCAAGCAGAAGCTCGGCATCCCCAGCGCCGTGCTCACCGTGGTGCCGCCGATGCTCGCCGCGCTCAACAGCGGGCTGATCCTGCTGGTCGGCGGCCAGCGGGTGGTGGACGGCGCGATGAGCGTCGGCATCCTGGTCTCCTTCCAGACCCTACTGGCCGCGCTCAGCCGCCCCGTCACCCAGCTCACCAACCTGGGCGGCCGGCTCCAGGACGTCACCGCCGACATCAAGCGGCTGTACGACGTCGAGCGCTACCCGGTGGCCGCCGCCTTCGCCCGGCCCGAACCGCCCGCCGGGCCCAAGCTCGACGGCACCCTGGAGTTCGAGGACGTCCGCTTCGGCTACAGCCCGCTCTCCGAGCCGATCATCAAGGACCTCAGCCTGACCGTCGTCCCCGGCCGCCGGGTCGCCGTGGTCGGCGGCTCCGGCAGCGGCAAGTCCACCCTGGGCCGGCTGCTCACCGGCCTGTACGCCCCGTGGTCCGGCCGGATCCTGCTGGACGGGCGGCCGCGCGAGGAGATCTCCCGCACCGTGCTGGCCTCCTCGCTGGCCTACGTCGACCAGGACATCTCGCTGTTCGAGGGCACCGTCCGGGACAACCTGACGCTCTGGAACGAGGACGTCCCCGACGAGGCGGTCACCGCCGCGCTGCGCGACGCCGCCGTCTTCGACACCGTGATGACCCGCCCCGGCGGCATCCACAGCCCGGTCCTGGAGGGCGGCCGCAACTTCAGCGGCGGCCAGCGCCAACGGCTGGAACTGGCCCGGGCGCTGGCCGGCGAGCCGACCCTGCTGGTGCTCGACGAGGCGACCAGCGCGCTCGACCCGGAGACCGAGCGGGTGATCATGGACAACCTGCGCCGCCGCGGCTGCGCCTGCCTGATCATCGCCCACCGGCTCTCCACCGTCCGCGACGCCGACGAGATCATCGTGCTGCACGAGGGCTCCATCGTCGAACGCGGCACCCACGACGAGCTGTTGGCGCTCGGCGGGCACTACACGGCGCTGATCGAGTCCGCGCGCCGCGAGGAGGAGGACGAACTGTGAGTCTGTCCACCGAGGCGTTCTCGCCCGTCCTCACCGGGGCGGCCGAGTCGCGCTCCGACCGCTACCTCGTGCTGGACGACCCCGGGCAGCTGCTGCTGGTCCGCTCCGGGGCCGTCGACCTGTTCGCCGTCCACCTCGACTCCGGTGCGCCCCGGGGGCGTTGGCACTTCCTCTGCCGGATCGAGGCGGGCACCCTGGTGCCCGGCGCGGCCGCCGACGGGGCCCGCCGGGGCATCGTCGCCCGCCCGGTGCTCGGCGCCGACGCGGCCTTCCTCGCCGCCTCCCGGGTCGAGGCGCTGTCCGCCGACCGGAGCCGGGACCAGGACGGACCGCGGCTCGCCGCCGACCAGTTCCTGGCCGGCCTCGCCCGCGGCCTCACCGCGCTGGCCGGCGCGCTGCGCGACACCCTGCCGCCGCGCGAGTTCACCCCGCTCGACCCGGCCGGGCCGACCGCCCTCAAGAAGGGCCAGGCCCTGCGCTCGGTGGACGGCCTCCAGTGGGTGCGGGTCGAGCAGGGCGGCGTCGAGGCGCCCGAGGGCGCGAGCGGCGAACTCACCGAGGGCGCCGAGGTCCTGCTGACCGAACGGGACTGGCTGGTCGCCGCCGGCCCGGCCACCGTACGGGCCCGCTCCCCGCGCGAACTGCTCGACCGGGGCGGCCTCTGGGAGCGTCTGGCCGACCACTGCGGGCGACTGCTGGACACCGTCGACCGCCGGATCGAGGGCCGCCGCGGCACCGAGACGGAACAGATCGCCACCCGCCAGGAGCGCGACGCCGGCACCCTCGCCGACTCCGCGCGCGGCTTCGAGACCATCCTGCGCGACACCTCCTCCCGGCTGCGGATCGGCGACGCCACCGGCGACGAGCCCACCCTGGCCGCGGCCCGGCTGGTCGCCGCCCACGAGGGCTTCGGCGTCACCGCCCCGGTGGCCGGGACCGGCCACCACCACCGGCTGGACCGGCTCCAGGCGATCGCCCTGGCCTCGCACGTGCGCACCCGCTCCGTCCGGCTGGACGGCACCTGGTGGCGGGACGACCTCGGCGCGATGGTCGGCTACCGCAAGGCCGGAGCGCCCGTCGCCCTGCTGCCGCTCGGCACCGGCTACGTGCTCGCCGAGGGCGGCGCCGTCACCCCGCTGACCCCGAAGCTCGCCGCCGAACTGCAGAACAAGGCCACCGTGCTGTACCGGCCGCTGCCCTCCGCCGTCCGGTCCGTCTCCGCCCTGCTCCGCTTCGGCCTGCGCAACAACCGCCAGGACCTGTGGATGTTCACCGGGATGGCCGCCCTGGTCGCGCTGATCGGGCTGCTCGTCCCGATCATGACCGGCGAGGTGCTGGGCACCTTCGTCGCCCATGCCCAGCGCAACCTGATCACCGAGGGCGCGCTGGTCGTGATCGGCTCCGCGATGGCCGTCGCCGCCCTCTCCATCGTGCAGAACATCGCCGTGCTGCGGATCGAGAGCCGCTCCACGGCCGCGATGCAGGTCGGCGTCTGGACCAGGCTGCTCTCGCTGCCCGCGCCGTTCTTCGCCAACTACTCCACCGGCGAACTCGGCACCACCGTGCTCGGCGTCAGCGCCGCCCAGGAGACCCTCTCCGGGATGATGACCACGGCGACCCTCGGGCTGCTGACCGGCCTCGCCAACCTCGTCCTGGTCTACTTCTACGACCTGCGCCTGGCCGGCCTGGCCACCCTGCTGGTGCTGGTCGGCGTGGGCGTCGGCCTGGCCGCCGGCCGGCTGGAGGTCCGCTGGCAGCGCCGGCTGTACTCCCACGAGCAGGCCACCTCCGCCCGGGTCTTCCAACTCCTGACCGCCGTGCCCAAGTTGCGGGTCACCGCCGCCGAGGACCGGGTGTTCGGGGTGTGGGCCGCCGAACTCGGCAAGGGCCGCGGCCTGGCCGCCTCCTCCCGCCGGGTGCAGAACGCCGTCACCACCTTCAACGCGGGCTTCCCGCTGGTCTGTTCGGTGGTGGTCTTCGGCGTGATCGCCGGGCCGCTGGACGGCGACGTCCCGGTGCCGGTCTTCCTGTCCTTCTTCACCGCCTTCAACCTGCTGATCGCCTCCAGCCTCCAGTTCACCTCCGCGGCCGTCACCGCCATGGGCGTGGTGCCGATGCTGGAACGGCTGCGGCCGATCCTGGAGGAGAAGCCCGAGGTCGACGACAGCAAGGCCGACCCGGGCGACCTCTCCGGGCGCCTCGGCCTCAGCCACGTGACCTTCCGCTACGGGGAGGACGGCCCGGCCGCCCTCCAGGACGTCACCCTCGCCATCGAGCCCGGCGAGTTCGTCGCCGTGGTCGGGCCGTCCGGCAGCGGCAAGTCCACCGTGCTGCGGCTGCTGCTCGGCTTCGAGCGCCCCGAGAGCGGCACCGTGCTCTACGACGGCCAGGACCTCGGCGAGCTGGAGGTCTCCGCGGTCCGGCGCCAGTGCGGGGTGGTCCTGCAGAACGGCGCCCTGCTCGCCGGGGACATCAAGGCCAACATCGTCGGCTCCACCAACCACACCCTGGACGACGCCTGGGCCGCCGCCGAGATGGCCGGCATCGACAAGGACATCGCCGCCATGCCGATGGGCATGAACACCGTCCTGTCCGAGGGCACCAGCACGCTCAGCGGCGGCCAGCGGCAGCGCCTGATGATCGCCCGGGCCCTCGTCTCCCGGCCCCGCATCGTCTTCTTCGACGAGGCCACCAGCGCCCTGGACAACCCGACCCAGCGGCTCGTCACCGAGTCCACCCGAAGACTCAACGCCACCCGGGTGGTGATCGCCCACCGACTGTCCACGGTCGCCGAGGCCGACCGGATCATCGTGATGGACCAGGGCCGGGTGGTGCAGCAGGGCCGGTACGAGGAGTTGTTGGCCGACCGGGACGGGCTGTTCGCCCGGCTGGCGAGCCGACAGATGTAGCAGTTGGACGGAGAAGAGAGAACGATGGAATACACCCTGCTCATTCACGGCGACGAGCGGGTCTGGAACGGACTGAGCGAGGCCGAGCAGGCCGAACTCGACGCCGCCCACGCGCGGTTCGGCCGCGCCCTGCACGACGCGGGGGTGACGGTGCGGTACGGCGGCGGCCTGCGCCGCAGTTGCAGCGCCCGCCTCGTCGTGCCCGGCGGCAACCCCGGCGGCCCGCAGACCCCGGTCTCGGACGGCCCCTACCGCGAGGGCCACGAGCACCTCGGCGGGCTCTGGGTGATCGACGTGGCCGACGAGGCCGAGGCGGTCGCCTGGGCCCGCTGGATGCCGGCCGCCCCCGGCGACCTGGTCGAGGTCCGCCCGGTCCGGGTGACCTGATCCCCTTCCGCCCCGGTCCGTACCGCGCCCCGTCGAGCAACTGCCGCCGGGGCGCGGCCCGTTGGGTCCGTGGACGGATCGTCAAGAAGTGCACCCGACAGTGCAATGGCTTGGCCAACCTTCCCCCTGATCCTCTTGCCCCGGTCATGACAGTCAGCTCAAGCTGTACTGCCACCCGCCAACGGCCGCCCCCACGGCCCTCGTTGGCGTGTGCGCTCCTGTTCGTCCCCTCACGAAGGAGCCACCATGCGCAGATTCCTGGTCCGCGTCGTCACCCTCGCGGCCGCCGCCACCTCGCTGGCCGCCCCCGCCGCCCCCAGCACCGCGGCAGCCGTCCAGGGGCTCGCCTTCCGCCCCCTCTCGTACAACACCAACGGCTACAACTGGGGCGGTTACGCCGCCCAGGGCAGCGGTTTCAGCTCGGTCGCGGCCTCCTGGACCGAGCCCGACGCGACCTGCAACTCCAGCAACGACCTCTACGCCCCGTGGGTCGGCATCGACGGGTACGGCTCCTCCAGCGTGGAGCAGACCGGCGTCGCGACCGACTGCTCCAGCGGCAGCCCGGTCAACCAGGCCTGGTACGAGATGTACCCGGCCGCCCCGGTCTACCTGAGCCTCAGCTCGTACCCGGTGTCGGCCGGCGACCACATCAGCGCCTCGGTGACCTACGCCGGCAGCAGCCGGTACACCCTCAAGCTGACCGACTCCTCCAAGGGCTGGACCTACACCACCACCAAGTCCACCAGCGCCCAGCGGACCAGCGCCGAGGTCATCATCGAGTCGCCGACCGGCGCCTACCCCGACTTCGGGACCCTGAACTTCACCTCGGCCACCGTCAACGGCAAGTCCCTCGGCTCCGCCGGCCCGGTCGCCCTCGACCCCAGCTCCAACGCCGGCTACGAGGCCACCACCGGCGGCCTCGGCTCCGGCGGCACCAGCTTCAGCGAGACCTTCCTCCAGGAGTAGCGCCCCCCGGTACCGGAGCGGGAAGTCGGTGGGGCCGACTTCCCGCTCCTCGGGCTTTCAGGCAGTGGCGACGGACCGCGGGGCGAGCTGCGCCACCACCGCGGCGGCGAGCGCCAGGCACCCGCCGACCACCATCACCGCGGACGGCGACCAGGCGTCGACGACCGCGCCGCCGGCCAGGGCGCCGAGCGAGATCGTGGCCTGGAAGGAGGACGTGAACACCACCGTGGCCGCCTCCGGCGCCTGCGGGGCCGCGCGGACGAACCAGCTCTGGACGCAGACCGGGACGGCGCCGTAGGCGAGGCCCCACACGACGAGCAGCGGCACCGCCCCCGTCAAGGACCTCCCGAAGGCCGGGAGCAGCAGGACGGCGGCCGCGAGCAGGCCGGTCGCGAGGGTGAGGGCGGCCCGGCTCCGGCCCGCCCGCAGTCCGCCGGCGAAGTTGCCCGCCACACCGGCGACCCCGTAGACCAGCAGGAGCGCGGAGACGGCCCCCGGCCCGGCGTGCGTCACGTCCTCCAGGAACGGCGTGACATAGGTGTACGTGCCGAAGTGGGCGGTCACCAGGAGGAGGGTGACGGCGAGGCCGGCGAGGACGGGCCCGGTGCGGAGCAGCCCGCACAGCACGGCGGGGCGGGTGGGCGTCTGCGGCGGCAGCGGGGGCAGGGTCACGGCGAGGGCGGCGGCCACGGCGAGGCTCAGCAGCGCCATGGCCGCGAACGCGGCCCGCCACCCGGCCAGGTGGCCGAGGAGGACCCCGGCGGGTACGCCGAGGACCGACCCCAGCGGGACCGCCGAGAAGATGACGGAGTTGGCCCGCCCCTGCCGCCGCACGCCGACCAGGCGCGGGGCGAGCCCGGCGCCGAGCGACCAGAACGCGCCGATGACGACCCCGAGCACCACCCGGGCGGTGAGCACCGCCCAGTAGCCGGGGGCGAGCGCGGTGAGGAGGCCGGCGAGGGCGAGGGCGAGCATGAGGCCGCAGAGCACCGCGCGCCGGTCGGCCCGCCGGACGGCGACCGTGACGGCCGGGGCGGCGACGGCCGCGACGGCGCCCGGCAGGGTCATCATCAGCCCGGCGGTGCCGTCCGAGATCCGGAAGGTGGCGCCGATCGGGGTGAGCAGGCCGACCGGCAGGATCTCGGTGGTGACGATGGCGAAGATCCCCGTCGTGACGGCGACGACGGCCGGCCAACCCCGTTCGGGCGCAGGGGCGGTGGCGGGCGGGGTGGGGTGGAGGGTGGTGGACACGCGACCAGTCCAGCAGCGGTCCGGCCCCGGGGCTGGCGTGAATGCGACCTGGACGGTCGGGGGTTCGGGCGAGGACGGTTCAGGCGAGGTGGGCGGCGAGCAACTCGGCGCAGGCGTCGGGGCGTTCGAGCAGCGGGAGGTGGCCGGTCTCGGCCAGGGTCGCCAGCCGGCAGTCCGGGACGGTGTCGCGCAGCAGTCGGGCGTTGCGGGTGAAGGCGGGCATGTCCTCGTCGCCGAGGACGACCAGGGTGCGGGCGGTGATCCGGCGCAGGTCGTCCACCGTGTGCCGGTGGGCGGTGAGGGCGTCCATGGCGCGGTTGCCGAGTTCGGCCCAGCTGTGCCGGGCGACCACCTCCCGCAGGGCCGCGCGGAGTTCGGGGTGGCGCCGGGTGCCGGTGAAGATGTCCGGCGGGGACTGCATCCAGAGGTCGGCGAGCTGGTCGCCGGGGCCGACCATGCGGTGGAGCATGGACAGCTGCTGGTAGCGGACCCGGGCGGAGTCCTCGTTGGGGGTGCCGGCCAGGGTGGGGGCGGCGAGGACCAGGCGGTCGAGCGACCCGGGCTCCTGGAAGGCGAGTTGGAGGGCCGAGACGGAGCCGAAGGAGAGGCCGACCAGTCGGCGGGCGCCGGTGTCCGCCGCCACCTCGGCCAGTTGCCCGGCCAGGGCCGGGAGCGTCAGCCCCGGCAGGAGCGGGGCGGAGCCGCCGTGGCCGGGCAGGTCGACGCCGATGTGGGTGAAGCCGGGGAGGCGGTCCCACAGCGGCTGCCAGGTGGTGGAGTCCATGGTGTAGCCGTGGATCCACAGCACGGCCGGGCCGTCGCCCTGGCGGTGGAGGTGCAGGTCAGTCGTCAAGTCGGGCTCCGAAGTCGGCGCAGAAGCGGCGGAAGGCGAGCACCGGCTCGTCGCGGGCGTCGTAGCGCGGGGTCATGGTGTGGTCCAGGTGCTCCCAGACCACCTTGTCCTCGGCGAGCGCCTTCTCACTGCCGCCGAGCAGGGCCGGCAGCGCCGCCCGCTGGTCCTCGCGCACGCCGATGGCGACCCGGGCGACGCAGCCGCCGTCCCCGGTCGGGACGGAGCCGGTGACGATGACCTGCCGGGTCTCGGGCGGGCCGAACTCGGTGACCACCACGTGGGGGCTGAACGCCTGGGCGTGGAAGCGCGGCTTGAAGTCCCAGCGGACCCGGCCGGTGCGCACCGCCTCCCAGCGGATCTCCTCCAGCGTGCGGGCGTCCTGCCAGGGCGAGGTCTGCATCAGGAACTCGCCCTCGATGACGAGCTCGCCGTGCTCGCCCGCCCGGGTGGCCATCCCCCGGTTGCCGGGGACGCCGTGCACGGCCTTGAAGTGGTCCGGGTCGAAGGCGTTCTCGACGACGTACTCGGGCGGCACCGCGACCGGCAGGGCGACGGCCGCGACCAGCGGGTACTCGTCCTGCCAGCCCCGGACCGCCCGCTCGAAGCCGCGGTCGCCGTCCGGGTGGTCGGAGAGCCGGACGAACACGGCGTCGCCCCACTCCAGCACCCGGTGCTCGGCGACGGACCAGTGCTTGGACGGGTCGCCGAGGCCGATCCGCTTGCCGTGGAAGGGGCAGACCACGCAGTCGCCCTCGCGCCGCCCGCCGTAGCCCAGGTGGGCGCCGCGGTGCGGGCAGTTGGCGTCCAGGACGCGGACCCGCCCGCCCTCGCGGACGGCGATCAGGCGGCGCGCTCCGATCGCCAACGGGGTGATGTCGTCGGCCAGTTCGGATCGGAAGGCCAGCAGGTACCAGCCGTGGTGCACGGTCATCGGGCTCACGTTCATCGAATGGCGTTCATCGGGTGGCGTTCATCGGAGTTCGTTCATCGGACGGCGCCCGTCGGAGTGCCTTGAGGACTTGTTCCGCGGCCCGCTCGCCGCTCGCCAGGGCGCCCTGCACCCAGGGCAGCTGCTCACCCGCGACGGTCGCCTCACCGGCGAGGAAGAGGGTGTCGTCGACCGGTTCGGCCCAGCGCCGGGCGGCGTCCTCCAGCCCGGCGCGGGGGGCGGTGAACGCCCCTCCCGCGTAAGGGTCCTGGCCCCAGTCGGCGACCGCGGTGTCCAGGACGGCGGCGCCGGACGTCCAGGGCAGGACGGTGGCGAGCAGGGCGGCCAGGGCCGTGCGGTCGGCGACGGCCGCGCGCAGCGACGCGGCGGCCCCCGCCTTGGCGACCACCAGCACCTCGGGGCGCCCGGCGGCGCAGCGGGTGAAGCCGGTGCGGCCGTCCACGTCGAAGACGATCACGGTGTCGGGCGCGGGCCGGTCCAGGGTGACCACGGCGCAGCAGCCGTCCCCGGCGGGCAGCCCGGCGGCGGCGGCGAGCTTGGCCGCGGGCAGCCCGGCGATGCCTCCGAGGGCGGCCGGGGGGACGGTGAGGACGACGGCGCGGGCGACCGCGCTCCCGGCGTCCGTCCGTACCGTGGCCCGGCCCGGTTCGTACGACAACTCCCGCACCACCGAGCCGAGTCGGACGTCCAGGCCGTCGGCGAGCCGTTCGGGCAGCCGGGCGAAGCCGCCGTCGACGGCGTACTCGCCCTCGCCGGCGGTGTCCCCGCGGTGCGCGGCGGCGACCCCGGCGGCACTGAGCCGCTCCGGGTCGGCGGCCCAGTTCTGCCGGAACCACTCGGTGGCGGCCGCGGCCTCGGCGCCGGTGCTGCCGCACGCGCGCAGCCAACTGCCGACGGACAGGCCGGTGACGCCGGGGGTGCGCCGCAGCGCCGCCTCCAGCAGCCAGGGTGCGCGGCGGCCGGCGCTCAGCGCGCCCATCGACCGCTCGGCGCCGTCCTCGACGATCCGGGCGGTGACCCGGCGCGGGACGGCGCCGGTGCTCCCTGGTCCGAGCAGCTCGTGCACCGGGTTCCGGTCCCCGTGCACGACCTGGGCGCCGAGTTCCAGCGGCGGGCCGCCGTCGGCGGGCCGGAAGGTGTGGATCCGCCCGCCGAGCCGTTCCCGGGCCTCGTGCACCACGACCCGCAGGCCCGCCCGGGACAGCAGTCGGGCGCAGGTGAGGCCGGACGCCCCGGCGCCGACCACGATGACGTCGTAGGTGGTCACAGCGCTGCTCCGAGCTCGATCGGGAGGGCCCGCAGTCGGCGGGGGACGAGGCTCTGGTCCCAGTCCGGGGCGCCGTCCGGGCCGCGCAGGGCCGGGAAGCGGCGGACCAGCCGGGGCAGCAGCAGGGCGGCGGTCTGCCGGACCAGCGGGGCGGCCAGGCAGAAGTGCGGGCCGCCGCCGAAGCCGAGGTGGGGGTTGGGGCTGCGGTCGAGGCGGAGCTCGTCCGGGTCGGCGAAGACCTCCGGGTCGCGGTTGGCGGCGGTGAGCACCGCGAGGACCCGGGCGCCGGGCGGCAGCACGCCGCCGGCCAGTTCGACCCGGTCGGTGGTGACCCGGGCGGTGAACGGGATCGGGGCCTCCAGCCGGAGCAGTTCGTCCACCGCGAGGCGGGCGAGGTCCTCGTCGGCGGCGGCGAGCCGGGCGACGGCCGGGCGGTCGGGCAGCAGCAGGTGCAGCGCGTTGCCGATGAACTCGGCGAGCGGCTGCCAGCCGCCGATCACGGCGAGGTTGAGGACGCCGAGCATCTCGGCGCGGCTGAGCCGGTCGTCGGCGGCCAGGGCGGCCAGCGGGACGTCCCGGTCCCGGACCCGGCCGGTGTGCCCGTCCAGGTAGTGGGTGAGCGCGGTGGCGG
This sequence comes from Kitasatospora sp. NPDC059146, assembly GCF_042786665.1. NCBI lineage: Bacteria > Bacillati > Actinomycetota > Actinomycetes > Kitasatosporales > Streptomycetaceae > Kitasatospora > Kitasatospora sp. NPDC059146. Next base: position 22,626 of record NZ_JBHZCY010000122.1, read on the forward strand.
CGCTGCGGCCGAGGGCGGCGCGGGCCGGGGGCACCATCGGGTCGAGGTTGACGGAGGCGGCTCGGGCGAGCGCCTCGAAGCGCCGCAGCTCCGCCGCGGGCAGGCCGAACAGCCGCGCGTACACGGCGGTGGCGAGCGGCCGGCCGAGGTCGGCGACGGCGTCCACCCGCCCGCCGGCCGGCAGCCGGTCGAGCAGCGCGTCCACGTCCTCGGCGAGCCCGTCGGCGAGGGAGCGGACGGCCGCCGGCCCCAGGAGCAGCGCCCCCGGGGCCCGGAGCCGCTGGTGGTCCGGCGGGTCGGTGGTGAGCATGGACGGCGGCAGGGCGTCGTCGCGGGCGCGTTCCCGCTGGCCCTGGGCGGCGGAGAAGCGCGGGTCGCGCAGCACCGTCGCGCAGTCGGCGTGCGCGGTGACCAGCCAGAGCCGGGACGCCGGGTCGTGGTGGACCGGGTCGTTGGCCCGGAGCCACCGGTACGCCGGGTGCGGGTTCGCCCGCCCGGCGGGGGCGAACGGGTGGATCAGGTGGTCCGGCAGGCGCACCGGTGCCGTCGTCATGTTCCAGCTCCGAGGGGTCTCAGCGGACCTTGGGTCCGCGCCAGCGGAAGGAGAAGGCGGTCAGCACCAGGCCGGCCAGCGACCAGGCGACCAGGACCATCGCGATGTGGCCCAGTTCCCAGTTCCCGGCGGGCTCCACGGCGGTGAAGGAGTCCGGCAGGAAGACCGAGCGGAAGCCCTGGGCCATCCACTTGACCGGGAAGAACGCCGCCACCGTCTGCATCCAGGCGGGGAGTTGGCCGAACGGGAAGAAGACGCCGGAGATGAACTGCAGCACCATGAAGACCGGGGTGACGATCGCCGCCGCGGACCGGCTGTTGGGGATCAGCGCCGAGTAGGCGGCGCCGGCCATCGCACAGGCGACCGTGCCGAGCGCGAGGTCCCAGCCGAGGGTGAACCAGCGTTCCGGGGTGCTGGGCAGCGGCAGCCCGAACAGGGCCAGCGCGATGCCGATCAGCAGCACGGCCTCCAGCGCGGTGGTGACGATGACCCGCACCAGCTTGCCGACGAAGTACGCCGACTTGGGCATCGGGGTCATCGCGAGCCGGCGGACGGTTCCGGTGTCGCGCTCGATCGCGATGTTGATCGCGAGGCCGGAGAAGGAGGTGCTCATCACGCCGGCGGCGATGATGCCGGCCATGAACACCTGCTTGAGGTCGGTGTCGGTGCCGGCCACCTTCCCGGAGAAGATCGAGCCGAAGACGAACAGCAGGATCACCGGGAACATCAGGGTGAAGACCAGCGACTGCTTGTTCCGGAAGAACGCCCGCAGTTCGACCTTGGAACGGGCCGCGGAGGCCCGCCAGACGCCGGGCATCCGTCCGGCGCGCCGGGCTCCGTCGCGGGCCGGCGCGGCGACGGGGGTCTGGGTGAGGGTCATCGGGTCCCCGTCTCGGAGATCAGCTGGCTGTTGTCCGCGCCGCGGTCGGTGCCGTCGGCGTGCTCCCTGATCAGGTCCAGGTACACGTCCTCCAGGGTCGGCCGGTGCACCCGCAGTTCGGGCAGCTCGCCCACCCCTGCCCGGTGCGCCCACGGGACCAGGGCCGCGAGCAGCGCGGTCGGGGCGTGGGTGCCGATCCTGAGCACGCCGTCCGCGCCCACCGGGGCCGGGTCGGCCCCGGGTGGCAACGACGGCAGCGTGCGGCCGGCCAGCTCCGGCGGAATCCGGAAAGAGACCGTGGTCGGAGTCTGCGTTCGGCCGCCGAACTCGGCCAGCGGCCCGCACTGGACCACCCGGCCGGCGACGATCACCGCGGCGCGCTCGCACAGCGCCTCGGCCTCGTCGAGGTAGTGCGTGGTGAGCACGGTGGTACGACCGCGCTCGGAGAAGTAGCGGACCAGGTCCCAGGCCTCCCGGCGAGCCACCGGGTCCAACCCGGTGGTGGGTTCGTCGAGGAAGATCAGGTCCGGGTCGCCGACGATGCCCACCGCGACGTCGAGCCGACGGGCCTGTCCCCCGGAGAGGTCGGTGCTCTGCTTCTTCTCGTGCTTGCCCAGTCCGACCATGTCGATGACCTGGCCGACCGGGAGCGGGTTCGGGTAGAACGCCGCGAAGTGCTCGACCACCTCACGGACCGTCAGGTCCGAGTAGGCACCGGTGGTCTGCGGGACCACTCCGATCCTGGCGCGCCAGTCGCGCCGGTCCTCGGCCGGGTCGCAGCCGAGGACCCGCACGTCACCGCCGGTTCGCTGGCGGACGCCCTCCAGGATTTCGACGGTCGTCGTCTTGCCCGCGCCGTTCGGCCCGAGCAGGGCGAAGACCTCACCCTGGTGGATGTCCAGATCCAGACCCTGGACCGCGTGCCAGTCGCCGTAGCTCTTGCGAAGGCCGCGGACTGAGACGGGGTGTTCCCCGACGGCAGTCGCCACTGTGGATCGCTCCTTGGTGGGGTGATCAGGTCGGCCTGGTCATCAGGTCGACCGGCCGGGCACCTTGCCCGGCTTGCGGGTTTCCCGGCTGGATCAGGTGCAGCAGCAGCACGGGCAGCAGCAGGAGTTGCCGCCGGCCGCGATGTCCGACAGGTCGCCCTCGCTGAGCTCGGCGGTGTCGATCTGCGGGGTCTCCGGGATGTGGAACTCGTAACGGCCGGTCGCCAGACCGATCTCGTACAGCTCGACCTGCACCTCGAGGTTGCCCTCCTGCTCGCCCTCGGCGGCAGTCTGGACGATGACGATCTCGGCGTCGGCCGGGAGCTCCAGGCCGGCCTCGGCGAGGGCGGCGCGGGCGTCGGTCCGCAGGCGGGCCGCGTACTCCTCGCTCGACCAGGCGCTGATCAGGGCGCGGGTGTAGCCGTTGACGAACTCGGCCCGCTTCCTCTGGTCCAAAGCCATGAGAATTTCCTTTTCTCTGGATTCCGGTTGGTCGTCGGCAGGCCTCGGCACTTCCGTGCTTCCCGGCGCTGCCGACGAATGAAGAATGACACGGCCGCAATGGGCCGCCAAGACCTCACTTCCGGTGCCCGGACTAAGTATTGAGCACGTGCGGCGGGTGCGGTAGATTTCAGGCGTCCCGCGCCCTTGAATACGCATCAGAATACGTATCGACATACGCATCCGAATGCGTACGGGGAATTCAGCGGGAAATACGTACGTATGTGTTCGCCGGGCGCGTACGCATTCCGGAAGTCCCGGGTGAGCACCGAGAGGAAACACGGGGGTGGTCCGCACCGTGCCTACGCACACCGTCCCGCCAGGCCCTGCCGACGACATCGACATGGCGCTGATGAGGGAGTCGCCGCTCGACTTCATCACCGGCCTGGCCCGCACCTACGGCGACGTCACCCGGCACCGCGCCGACGGCGACACCGTCTACCTGCTCAACCGGCCCGAGTACGCCCGACACGTCCTCAAGGACAACGGCGCCAACTACACCAAGGAGGGCACCCCGGACGACGCCATGCTGCGCCCGCTGCTCGGCAACGGGCTGCTGACCAGCAACGGCGCCGACTGGGCCCGCCAACGGCACCTCACCGCGCCCGCGTTCCGCCCCAGCGCCGTCCGCACCTTCGACGGCATCGTCACCGACGCCACCGCGCAGATGCTGGAGCGCTGGCGGCCCGCCGTCGAGGCCGGCACCCCGCTGGAGGTGGACCAGCACCTCACCGCGCTCACCCTCGGCATCCTCACCCACGCCATCCTGGGCGCCGACATCGACGGCATCGGCGAGGGCTTCGCCCGCGCGGTGGACGCCGTCAACCGCTGCATCGGCCACTACGTACCGACCCCGGACCCGGACCCGGCCGACACCGCCCGCCGGTACGCCGACTTCGGCCGCGCCCGGGTGTTCCTCAACACCGTCACCCGCACCCTGATCGCCGCCCGCCGCGCGGGCGGGGGCAGCGCGGGGGCGAGCGGCGACCTGCTGGACACCCTGATGTCCAGCCACCACCTGGTCTCCGACGAGGACCTCCGCGACCAGGTGCTGACCATCGTGATGGCCGGCCACGAGACCACCGCCAAGTCCCTGACCTGGACCCTCCACCTGCTCGACCGCCACCCCGAGGAGCTGGCCAAGGTCCAGGAGGAGGTCGACCGCGTCCTCGGCGGCCGCCCGCCGACCGCCGCCGACCTGGCCGCGCTCCCGGCCTGCCGGCGGGCGATCCAGGAGGCCATGCGGCTCTACCCGCCGGTCTGGCTGATCTCCCGCCGGGCCGTCGGGCCCGACGTCATCGGCGGGTACCACGTCGAGCCCGGCACCCTGGTGTGCGTCAGCCAGTGGGTGCTGCACCGCCACCCCGAGTACTGGGACCGGCCGGACGCGTACCTCCCGGACCGCTTCGACGGCGCCGACCTGCCCAGCCACCTCTACCTGCCGTTCGGCGGCGGCGACCGGATCTGCGTCGGCCAGCACTTCGCGATGCTGGAGGCCGTCCTGGTGCTCGCCTCCCTGCTCCAGTCCGTCCGGCTGGAGCTGGTCGAGGGCTTCCCGGTCGAACCCGAGGCCCTGGTCACCCTCCGCCCCAAGCACGGCATGACGATGATCGCGAGGCCCCGATGAGCACCTCCGTACGACCGGTCGGCGGTTCCTACGACCCCGCCCGCACCACCGGCGGCGGCCTCGCCGCCGAACTCGACCGGCTGGAGGCGCAGGCCGCGCTCTCCTTCCCCGAGGAACTGCGCATCCTGCGCGAACTCGGCCTCCCCTCGGGCCGCACGGTGCTCGAACTCGGCGCCGGGCCGGGCGCGGTGACCCGCCGGCTGCGCGCCGCGCTGCCCGCCGGCACCGAACTGATCGCCGCCGACATCGACGGCGAACTGCTCGCCCACGCGGCCGGCCCCGGGGTGACCCTGCTGGTCGCCGACGGCGCCGACCTGCCGCTGCCGGATGCGAGCGTGGACTTCGTGCTGCTGCGCTACGTCCTCCAGCACGTGCCCGACCCGGTCGCGGTGCTCGCCGAGGTCCGCCGGGTGCTGCGCCCCGGCGGCACCGTCGCCGTCACCGAGGTCGACTCCGCGCTGTGGGGCGCCGCCGAGCCCTCGTACCCCGAACTCGCGGGCGTGCACGCCAAGATGGCCGCCGCCCAGCGGGCCGACGGCGGCGACCGCTCGATCGGGCGCCGGCTCCCCCGGCTGCTGCGCGCGGCCGGCTTCGAACAGCCGGTGCTGCGCCCCTTCGCCACCACCAACGACGACCACCCGACCGACGCCTTCGCCCCGCAGCTCGGCCCGCGGCGCCTGGAGCCGCTGGTCGCCCGGGGCGTCCTCTCACTGGCCGAACTCGCCCTCGCGGCGGACCGCTGGAACCGCTTCCGGTCGGACCCCGACGCCTGGGTGATGCTGCTCGGCCTCACCGCCGCCGCGACCGCACCCGCGGGCCGCGGACCGCAGGAAACCGCCTGACCGCAGGAAACCGCGCACCACACCCCTCCCGGAAACCGGAAAGGACCACCTCCATGCACCCCAAGGTGAAGATCTTCATCACCATCTTCTGCTACATCAGCGCCGTCGCCGGCCTGGTCACCGCCGTGATGGACGCCAGCCACAAGCCCGCCGACACCACCTCCGCGGTGGTCGCCGGCGTGCTCGGGGTCGCCTTCCTGCTGGGCGGCCTGGCGCTGACCCGGAAGCCGCGCTACTGACG
>NZ_JBHZCY010000123.1:0-27858 GCF_042786665.1 Kitasatospora sp. NPDC059146
CGGCGCCGCCCGGCCTGCCCGGGGCCCCGCCGCAGTAACCGCCGTGCACCTCAGGCCGGGACCATCGGGGCCGTCAGTTGCCATCACCAATTCTCGTCACTCTGACGCGAATTCGCCGAGAGTGGCTGCCTTGGTTGCCGATGTCTGAGATGCTGAGGGTCCATCGAGGGAGGCTTCAGCCATGCAGTGGAAGATCCATGGGGAACGTCCGATCTACGAGAACCCATGGGTCAACCTGTGGCTGGCCGACATCGAGCAGCCCGACGGCCACCGCTGGGAACACCACGTGGTCAAGCTGCGGCACCTCGCGGTGGCGGCCGTAGTGAACGACCAGAAGCAGGTCCTCATGATGTGGCGGCACCGCTTCATCACCAACACCTGGGCCTGGGAACTCCCGATGGGTCTCATCGAGCCGGACGAGACCCCGGCAGAGGCGGCGGCCCGCGAGACGCTTGAGGAGACAGGCTGGAAGGTGGGTGAGGTCAAGTCGCTGATCTACGCCCAACCGGCCAATGGAATCACCGACTCGGAGCATTTTGTCTTCCGGGCTGATGCTGTCGAGTACATGGGCCCGCCGACAGAGCGCAACGAGTCCGACCGGATCGAGTGGGTCCCCCTGTCCGAGCTGCGCGGCATGATCGACCGACGCGAGATCGTCAGCAGCGGCACGCTCGTGGGCGTGCTGTACGTGCTGTTGGACGAGGCCGGCCTTTGATCACCCGGTCATGCCGGTGATCCGGTCGGACAGTTCCGCGACCGGGGCGCTGCTCCGGTAGGGCCTGAGGAGTTGGCGGAACTCCTGGAGGTGGACCCTTACCCTGGGGGACTCGACAGCCTCCGCGAGTGCGAGGGCCTCCCCGGCGGTCGCGCATGCCAATTCGACCTCTCGCTGCTGGAGTTGGGTGCGTGCGAGCCAGAAGGTGTGGAAGGCGCGCCCTCTGAGGTTCGCCATCGGCTCGGCTTGCAATCCTTCGGCGATGAGAGGCTCAGCAGCTCCGGCTTCACCCAGCTGGCCAAGGACGATGCCAGTGTCCACGGTTAGCTTGGTGTGGTCGAAGTACTGAACCCAGACAGGGTCGTCATCGCCATCGGCGATGCGCTCGAAGTGGTGATGCGCCTCGGTGATCGCACGATGGGCTGTCTCCCGATCGTACGTACTTGCGTGGCCGAAGGCTTCGCGCATCGACAGCATGGCCAGCAGCCTTGGTGTACCCGTGGCGAGGCGCGCGTTGTCCTGTGCGGCCCGGGCGAGCGTGATCGCATCCTGCGGCTTGTCCTGGTATGTCGCCTGGAGGCTGAGGCAGGCGAGCACATTGGCGACGAACGTACGGTCGTCGATGTCTCGCGCGAATCGAAGCGATTCGGTGAAGTAGCCCTGCGCTGCGCTGTACTGTCGCGCGTCGAAGTACGTCCAGCCGGCAAGGCGGGCGAGCTCGGCGGCGATGCCGTGGAGACTGTGCCGGTAGTTCGGGTCGGCGGTGTCCCGCATGACGCACGTCACGTACCTGAGTTGGCCGATCACTGCGGGCCGGAGTGCCTCACCGCCGTGTTGGTCGTCTCGCCTCCAGTAGTCCTCGATGGATACCTGGAGGGAGCGAAGGATGTTCGGTGTGGCTCTGGATCCGGCTGCGATGGCCAGGATGTCATTCAGGTCACCCCCGCTCGGCGCATCCCTGGCCGACTGCGAAGCGGGCACGGGGCCGACCGTCACAGGTGACCCGTGGCAAGAGGCGGACGACCGTTCCCAGTTGCGGTCTGCCAGGCCGAGCATGTGACCGGGGATTCGTAAGCCATCCGCGATGCGCTCGATGACGGCCATGTTCGTGATCTTCGGCCGCCCCTTCATCACCTCCCCCACTCTGCTGGGTGTCAGCTCACATGCTCGCGCGATGCGTGAAGGGTGAAACCCTGCTCTGCGCTTCGCAAGTTGGAAGATCCGTGCGAAGTCTCGGTCCGCGCAGGCCGCCCTCATCTCGGGGTCCGCAAGCAGGCGACGCGGAAGCCCGGACGACCCCAATGACTCACTCACGACCGGCCCCCAGCAGCAGAAGGATCATCGCTCGGTGTCACTTGAGATAACTGACCGCAAGTTTACCCATCGTGGGTACACGCGCTGGCCTTATCTCAAGGCAGCCGTCTCGGGATTCTGGTGGTCGTCCGGAGAGACGCCCGGAGCACCCGACTGAGACGGTCCCACCAATGAACTACATCGACACCGCCACGATCCCGAAGCCGCGCACCTGGGATGTCGAGCCGAACCCGGCGGCCATCCGGCCTGCGCGCCAACTGATCCGGTTCATCGCCGTTTCTTGGCGTGTTCCGTTGACGGACAACGCCTTGCGGGACGTGGAGTTGTGCGCTGATGAGTTGCTGGCCAATGCCATCGAGTACGTGCAGGAGCGCTGCCGCGTCACAGTCCAGTGGACTGGCAGCCGCCTGCGGGTCGAGGTCGCGGACAGCAGCCCGAACCCGCCGGTGAGTAAGACGGCGGACGACATGGCCACCGGCGGCCGCGGCCTTCTGCTGGTCAAGGCCCTGGCTCACTCCTGGGGCTGGCACCCGGTGGATGTGGGCAAGGTGGTGTGGTTCGAGGTGTGCCCCGACGAAGGGGTGACAGGAGATGCGCGACTCGCCGCGCTCGTCTTCGCGGCTCAAGTCCACGCAGCAAAACCACCGGCGGGGGTGCGGGTTCGTAAGTGCGAGCCGACGGCACAGGCCGCATGGTGACCGTCCGTTCCTGGTCCTCCCGGTACGAGATCCGCTTGATCGGCTCCGGGAGCCCCCACTTCGTCCTGCTCGAGTGCTGGGGGATCTACGACCGCGAGCAGCACGAGTACGTGCGCGTTCCGGGTTCCTCGGACCGGATCAGGCGGTTCTACGCCAAATCGGCCGCCGAGGCCCACCTGCGCCACTCCGGCGCCTGACGGATTACTCAGAGGAGGGAAAGTGCACGACCTCATCGCCAGCCCATTCCTGGACGAGTACGTGTTGGTGCGACCCGGTAGCCGTGGGGGCCTCCGGCTGCCGCAGGCCGACTACGAAGAACTGCGCGTCCACGACCCCGCCCAGATGGCCCCCTCCTGGCTCGTGGACGCTGCAGGCGCACAGTGGGCCGACCTTGATGTCGCGGGACGGCCGTTGGCCGAGTTCCTGCTGGTCCGGCAGCCCTCCTCGTGGGGGTACTCCCGGGCGTCGTGGGAGATCAACCTCGGCTGCAATTACGCCTGCAAGCACTGCTATCTGGGGCTCAAGGTCAACTCGGGCATGGCCCTGGCGGACAAGCTCACCTGCCTGCGCATCATGGCCGAAGCCGGTGTGCTGTGGCTCCAGATCACCGGCGGAGAGCCCACGGTGGACAAGGACTTCATGGCTTCCTACCGGACCGCGTTCGAGCTGGGCATGATGATCACGGTGTCGACGAACGCCTCGCTGTTGTGGCGCGAGAACCTGCTCGGCCTCTTCCGGGAGTGCCCGCCCTACCGGGTTACGGTGTCGATGTACGGCGCCGCGAAGGCCAGTTACGACGAACTGACGCAGCGCCCGGGTGCCTGGGACCTGTTCGTCCAGGGGATGAACGCCGCCCGCCACGCCAAGCTGCCGCTGCGGATGAGCATCGTCGTCACCGAGGGCAACGCGGACGAGGAACAGGCGATGATCGATCTGTGCCGGTCGTGGGGGCTGGAGTACAACGTCTTCACCAACATGACGCCGACGATCTACGGCGGCGCCGAGTCGCTGACCGCGCAGTCCAAAGAGCACTTGCGGATGCGACGACCGTTCGCCGGGTGCAACGCGGGCCACACGTTCTTCCACGCCGACCCGCACGGTCTGGTGTCCATCTGCAAGATCGGCCGTGACGACCAGATCAGCCTCCCCGGCGAAGGGATCGACGGCCTCGCCCGGCTCGGCGCCATCGCCGACCGTCTCATGCTTCGCACCGGTGGCTGCTCCGGCTGCCAGCTCTCGGGGTCGTGCACTGTGTGCCGGCCGCTGGCCAAGCACTACCAGGAGGCGAAGGCACCACTCGCAAGTTACTGCCAGCACGGGATCAAGAAAGCAGGATGACCATGACCGCTGTAGCTGTCGAACTCTCCCCGAGGCGCCCGCTGCCGGGTGACGGCCCGTCCCAGCGTCTGCCGTACCTGACGCGGCCCCTCCAGGCCCCCGCCCAGCCGGTCACCGAGATCACCACCGTGGCTGACCTGGACGACATCATGGAGTCGATCAAGTGCTCGTGCTCCGCGGGCGACGACAACCCGCACTGATCGCGTTCGGTCGGTAACGCTCAGGCCCTGGCGCGGTTCGCGTCAGGGCCTGAGGCCTGTGCGGGAGCCGAGTAGCGTGGGTTCATGGGATTCCGCTGGGACTGGATGCGTCCCCGAATGTCCGTGCCGTGCCTGCCGACGCTCGGCCCCCTGCACCCCGAGGGCCTGAGCTCGGAGCTGATGGATGACGTGTTCGCCGTCGCCGGCACCGGGGAGTTCCTTCCGCACGACAAGGACCGGCGATGGTCCGATCGCAAGGGCGAGTGGGTCGTGGTGAACGACATCGTCCAGGACCGGGAACGAACCCTGATCCCGACCCTCACCGACCGTGGAGTCCTACGCGTTCACCTCTACGGGTCCCGAGGGCACCTGTTCGAAGCCCAGGAGGCAGCCGCCAAGCTTGCCGCCGTCCACGGAGCCGGGAAGGCCCGCGTCGTGTGGTTCCAAGAGGGGCCGGACGCCTCTGCCGCGTGTACCCGGGTCCAGCTCAGGAGCTTCGACCGTCCCGCTCCCGCCGTGGACGGGATCGGGGTCCTGTCCGAGGCGGCCGCAGGGGTGGCGGGCACCTTCGACGACTTCTCGGCGAATCTCGCCGACGAGGGGTTCGCCTTCCTGAACTCCAGGCTCGACACCGTCGGCCCGGTCCTGGTCGCGGTGCGCGATGGTCGGGTGGTCGGGGCGATCGGCCCGATGGAGACGATGTCCGACCCGATCGGTCAAGTCAGGCTCCTGCCGCAGTACTTCGGGGTCCTGCCCGAGTGCCGGGGCCTCGGCCTCGGGCGCCTGCTGTGGCGCGCCGCGATGCACTGGGGGCAGGAGCACGGCGCGGACTACCAGCTGCTGCAGACCACCGTCGGTGGCCCGTCCGACCGGCTGTGCCGGAGTGAGGGGCTGGTCGATCTCGGCTTCGTCTGCGCCCTGGACGTCTGAGATGCCACGAGGGCGGTGCGGGCGCGGGTGGCGCCTCTGATGGTTACAGAGGCGGTGCAGCCGTTGGTGGTGGGGCGTTTCGCCCGGTCGGCGCAGGCGTGGCAGACGCCGGGCCGGGGGACGGGGTCGCGGCACTCGTTGCACTCGGCATAGCGGGGAGTGGGAGGGCTTTCCGGGGTTCGGGGTGGCGGGAGTTTGTGGCGGAGGCGGTAACCGAGTACGGCTGGTGCCGAGTGGATGGGGGTGGGCAGGCCCGGGAGGAGGGCTTGGGCCAGGTCGGCCGGGGTGCTGCCGCGTTGGAGCCACTGGGCGACCAGGGGCGCCAGCTGCTCGGCCTCGGATTGACCCAGCCGCAGGCGGGGTTCGGGGCGGATCACCCGGAACAGGGCGGCCACCGCCTCGCGGAGAGGCGGGGGGAGGGTGGTTGCTTGCTCCGGTTCCTTTACTACGGGGCGGTCTGCGCGGCCGATGGCCGGTTCACCGGGTGCCGGACGGGTGGCAGCCGGTGTGCTCGGCCACGGGGTGTCGTAGACGTGGTTCTCTGTGCGGACGGTGCCGTCGGGCAGCCGGACCAGTTCGACGCGGTAGTAGCCGGCGTCGGTGAGTTCTTTGAGGGCCTTGCGGATCGCGCCGCGCCCCTGGGGGCTGGTGTCGGCCATGTGCCGTCCGTCCTCGTGCCAGCCGTCGGGGCGGGAGAGGAGGTCGGCGAGGAGGCCTCGGGCGGTGTAGCTCAACCTTCTGTACTGCAACATGGAGTTGGGCAACACGGTGAAGTGACGTGCGTGGTGGGTACGATGTACTCGCATCGGGAGCTCGACTCCTGGTGCCGGACCCCGGAGCGTTGGCGCGCTGCCGGGGTCAACTGTTTGTGGTTCGGGTGCGCAACGTAACACGGCCCTTGCCCGGTCAATTGTCTTTCAAGACAAGGGTGGTTATCGCACTTTCAGGCGAGGGTGGCCGCGTCCAGGGAAGCTGCTGTGGCGGCGCGGACGAGGGCCTGCATGAGGCGGAGGTCGGTGCCCTGTTCGGGGTGCCACTGGACGCCGATGGTGAAGCCGGGGCCCTCGACGGCCTCCACCGTGCCGTCCGGGGCGAGGGCGCTGACGCGCAGGCCGGTGCCGAGGCGGTCGACGGCCTGGTGGTGGAAGGTGGGCACCTCCAGCTCGGTCTCCGGGAGCAGGCCGCCGACCAGGGTGCCGGGCACCGGGCGGACCAGGTGGGCGCCGTAGCACCCCGGTGTGCCCGCGTGGACGTCCACGTCGAGGACGTCCGGGAGGTGCTGCACCAGCGTCCCGCCGCAGACCACGTTCAGCACCTGCATGCCCCGGCAGATCCCCAGCACCGGCATGCCCGCGGCCAGGGCGCCGCGCAGCAGGGCGACCTCCCAGACGTCGCGTTCCGGGGAGTCGACGTCCGTCAGCGGGTGGGCGGGTTCCCCGTAGTACGCCGGGTCGATGTCCGGTCCGCCGGCGATGACGAGGGCGTCGAGCCGGGCGAGGGCCTCGGGGGCGCGCTCGGGGGCGTCGGGCGGGAGCAGGACGGCGATCCCGCCGGAGTCCTGCACGTAGGCGGTGTACCGCTCCGGCACCAGGGCGACGCGACGGCCGCGCCAGTCGCTCCAACTCGCGTCCACCAGGTAGGTGCTGACACCGATGAAAGGCCTGCGATCCATGGCGCGCATTCTCCTCCCGTACCGTCCGGTACCTCGCCAATCACGCGCCTCGGCGCGCCACACCCGTCCGCCCTCTTCCGCCCCGTGAGCCGCAGGCCGTACGGTTCGCTGTGACCGCTTGATCTCGAAGAGTGATCGTGGAGGAGGAGGGTTTCGGCATGCCCGAGAACGCCATGCCCGAGAACGCCCCCGCGGGTTCGCGGCCCCGGCCGCCACTGACCCTGGACGAGCTGCGGGTCCTGGTGGACGCGGGCGAGGTGCACACCGTCGCGCTCGCCTTCACCGACATGCAGGGCCGGTTGCAGGGAAAACGGTTCGCCGCCCGCTTCTTCCTCGACGAGGTCGCGGAGAACGGCGCCGAGGCCTGCGACTACCTGCTCGCCGTGGACGTCGACCTGAACACCGTGGACGGCTACGCCTTCTCCTCCTGGGCCACCGGCTACGGCGACTTCGCGATGCGCCCCGACCTCGGCACCCTGCGGCTGACGCCCTGGCAGCCCGGCACCGCCCAGGTCACCGCCGACCTGGCCCGGCACGGCGGCCACCCCGTGGACGCCGCCCCGCGCCAGCTGCTGCGCCGCCAGCTCGCCCGGCTCGCCGAGTACGGGCTGAGCGCCGACATCGGCACCGAGCTGGAGTTCCTGGTCTTCCGCGACACCTACGAGCAGGCCTGGCTGGGCGGTTACCGCGGCCTCACCCCGGCGAACCTCTACAACGTGGACTACTCGATGCTGGGCACCGCCCGGGTCGAGCCGCTGCTCGCCCGGATCCGCAACGAGATGGCGGGCGCCGGGCTGACCGTCGAGTCCGCCAAGGGCGAGTGCAACCTCGGCCAGCACGAGATCGCGTTCCGCTACTCCGACGCCCTCACCACCTGCGACCAGCACAGCGTCTACAAGACCGGCGCCAAGGAGATCGCCGCCCAACAGGGCTGCGCGCTCACCTTCATGGCCAAGTACGACGAGCGCGAGGGCAACAGCTGCCACATCCACCTGTCGCTGCGCGACGCCGTCGGCGCCCCCGCCTTCGCCGACCGGGACGGCCGGATGACCGACACCATGCGGCACTTCCTGGCCGGGCAGCTGGCCGCGCTGCGCGAGTTCAGCCTGCTGTACGCGCCGAACATCAACTCCTACAAGCGCTACCGCCCGGGCTCCTTCGCCCCGACCGCCGTCGCCTGGGGCCGGGACAACCGCACCTGCGCCTACCGGGTGGTCGGCCACGGCCCGGCCCTGCGGATGGAGAACCGGGTGCCCGGCGGCGACGTCAACCCCTACCTCGCGGTGGCCGGGATGATCGCGGCCGGACTGGACGGCCTGCAGCGCAAGCTCGACCTGCCCGCGCCCTGCCTGGGCAACGCCTACGGGGTGGAGGAGTACGCCCGGGTGCCCGGATCGCTGCGCGAGGCCGCCGAGTTGTGGGCGGGCAGCGAACTGGCCCGGACGGCCTTCGGGGGCGACGTGGTCGAGCACTACCTGAACATGGCCCGGGTCGAGCAGGCCGCCTACGACGGGACCGTCACCGACTGGGAGCGCTACCGCTCCTTCGAACGGATGTGAGGCGGGACATGACCGAACCGACCGAGAACGTCCCCATCCACACCGAGGAGTGACGGTCCCCATGACCGAGCAGGACGACATCGTCTGCCGCCGCCTGGTCGGCCGCACCGCCGTGGTCACCGGCGCGGGCAGCGGGATCGGCCTGGCCGCGGCCCGCCGGCTCGCCGCGGAGGGCGCCAGGGTGGTCTGCGCGGACCTGGACGAGGAGAGCGGACGGGCGGCCGCCAAGGCGGTCGGCGGGCTGTTCGTGCACACCGACGTCACCGACCCGTCCATGGTCGAGGCGCTGTTCGACGAGGCGTACGAGACCTACGGCAGCGTGGACGTCGCGTTCAACAACGCGGGCATCTCCCCACCGGAGGACGACTCGATCCTGACCACCGGGCTGGACGCCTGGCGCAAGGTCCAGGAGGTCAACCTGACCTCGGTCTACCTGTGTTGCAAGGCCGCACTGCCGTACATGCGCCGGCACGGGCGCGGCTCGATCATCAACACCGCCAGCTTCGTGGCCCGGATGGGTGCGGCCACCTCGCAGATCTCGTACACCGCGTCCAAGGGCGGGGTGCTGGCGATGTCCCGCGAGCTGGGCGTGCAGTTCGCCCGGGAGGGCATCCGGGTCAACGCGCTGTCGCCCGGGCCGGTGGACACCCCGCTGCTGCGCGAACTGTTCGCCGCGGACCCGGAGCGGGCGGCCCGCCGACTGGTGCACATCCCGCTCGGCCGGTTCGCCCGGGCCGAGGAGATCGCGGCCGCGGTGGCCTTCCTCGCCAGCGACGACTCCTCGTTCATCACCGCGAGCGAGTTCCTGGTGGACGGCGGCATCTCCGGGGCGTACGTCACCCCGCTGTAGGCCCGCGCCCCTGCCCCGTCGGGGGTTCTCACCGTAATCTCATCGAAAACCTCCGGAATTCCCGGCTGCGCTGATTTCGCGTTTATCCGGCTACCTTTAGATTCTTTCTGTGAGCGAGCAGATCCCCGCCGGGTGGTACCCGGACCCGAAGAACGCCGGCGACCCGAGACCGCAGCGCTGGTGGGACGGCAAGGGCTGGACGGCCGACACCCGGCCCGCACCCTCGGACGCCCCGCAGCCGGAGTCCCCGGCCGCGGCGGCCCCGGGGCCGGAGACGGCCGAACAGCCCAGGGTGCTGGAGGGCGAGGTCCTGGACAGCGGCCCGACGGTCCGCTACCCGGAACCGCCGCCCTTCGGCACCGCCTACGGGATGCCCGGCGCGCCCGGCGAGCTGCCGCGCAAGCCGCGCCGCAAGCCGTCCAAGCTGGTGGTGGCCACCGTCGTGGCCGCCGTGCTCGGCCTGGGCGCCGGCTCGGGGATCACCTACCTGGCGATGGACGGCCACGACAACGGCCGGCCGCAGCGCAGCGCCGCCCGCAACCAGCCGGCCCCGAACGGCGACGGACCGTTCGGCTTCCCCGGCTTCGGCGGCGGCGGCAACGGCGCCAACGGGGGCAACGGCGGCGGTGGCAACGGCGGGAGCGGCGGGAACGGCAACCCCGGCGGTGGCGGCGGCAACGGCAACGGCAGCGGGAAGTCCAGGCCGGGCGCCAACAAGGCGATCGACCTGGTGAACGGGCTCACCCTGCCCACCCCCTCCGGCTGGCAGGCGGGCACCACCAACGACGGCTACGCCGCGCTGAGCATCGGCGCCTACAAGTGCCCGGACGGCACCGACAGCTGCACCCTCGGCGGGGTGAACACCGGCCGGATCAGCGGCGGCGGCACCGACGCCCAGGCGGCGGCGAAGGCCGACATCGACAAGGCCGTCAAGGACTCCTACGGCGATGTCACCAGCCACCAGGAGCTCAAGTCCGAGGCCGTGAAGGTCAACGGCCAGGACGGCTACCTGGTCCGCTGGAAGGTGGACGCCGCCAAGGGCAACAGCGGCTACGTCCAGACCGTGGTCTTCCCGACCGCGGACGGCAAGGCGCTGGTCTCGGTGCACTTCGGCTTCGACATCGCCGACAAGGCACCGGACGTCGGCGTGATGGACACCATCGTGAAGGGCATCACCGACTTCAAGGGCAAGATCCCGGGCCTGCCCGGCCTGCCGGGCTCCGGCCCCGGCTCCGGCGCGGGCGGTGGTTCCGGTGCGGGCGGTGGCTCCGGCAGCGGTAGCGGCTCCGGTTCCGGCAGCAGCCCGGACGGCGGCCCGGACGTCTCCGGTACGGCCACCACCTGAGCCCCCCCGCTCCTCACACCGCGACGGCCCGCCCGGGAGGAACCCTTTCGGGCGGGCCGTCGCCGTTCACCTCACGGCGCCGGCGCCGGTGGAGCCGCGGAACCGGGCCGGACGGGGGTGGGCCGGCCCGGCCCCGCGTCGTCCGGCGTCAGGAGTCGCGTCGAACAGCCTCGACGCGACGGCGCCGGAGCACCATGCCCGCCCAGCCGACCCCGAGCGCGGCGGCACCGGCGAGCAGCAGCGGCCCGGTGGCGGAGGTGCCGCCCACGGCCGCCGAGGTGGTCGGGAGGGGCTGGCCGGCCGGGGCGTTCGGGTCCCCGCCGTGCCCGTGGTGGGCGACCGTGGACTTGGGGGCGTCGGCGGCGATCTGGGCGTCGCTCGGCGCGGCCGGGGCGGCGAACGAGGAGACGGCCGGGGCCCCGGCGGCGCTGGCGGACTTGCCGAAGTCGACGTCCGAGCAGCTGTAGAACGCCTCCGGGCTGTCGCTGCGCTGCCAGATCATGTAGAGCAGCTGGCGGCCGGTGCGCTGCGGCAGGGTGCCCGGGTAGGTGTAGTACCCGTTGGTGGCGGTGCGGTCGACCTGCACCTGGGCCACCGGCGTCGGGTCGAGGTCCGACCACTTGAGCGGCTTGGTCGGGTCGTAGCCCGGCTTGGTGATGTACACGGTCTGGGTGCCGACGTGCGGCGCGGTGGTGCGGAACTGGAAGGTGAAGCTGCCGGCGCTGACCGGGGTGGCCGGCCAGTCGGTGCGGGGCCAGTCCAGGGCCGCGTACTTGTCGCGGTTGGCGGAGCAGAGCTTGCCGTCCGGGATCAGCGCCTGGTGGTTGCCGTTGGCGTTGGCGATGTTGACCTCGTTCCAGTCGTACAGCGGCTGGGTGCCGCTCGCGGCGACGAGGTCCTTGCAGACCTGGGACACCGGGTGCTCGGGGCCCTCGGCGTAGCAGGCGGCGATCCGGCTGACCGGGCCGGTCATGGTGCCGTGGGCGCTGGCGGTGCCGGCGGTGGTCGCGGCCACCGCGAGGACCGCGGCGCCGACCACGCCGACGGACAGGGCACTTCGCTTGATGGACATGGGGTGGGGACTCCTTGGCCGTCGTTCCGGGCGGGTGTGGGGGAGCGGACACGCCTGCCCGTTCGGGGGCCGCCGGCCCGGATCGCGGACCCCCGGCCAGAGCGTAGGATTGGTCTGGACCATAAGGCAATAGCTCGGCGTGATGCGGTTATTGACGGACTGTAGGCGCCCGAGCAGCGCAAAGGCCCGATGGGACACCGGGGTTAGGTGTTCCATCGGGCCCGCTTAAGGTTGGGGAAAGGTCAGCGCTGCACCGTGTTGATGGTGCCGGCCTGGATCACGTCTCCGTTGTTGCCGCCGCTGATCGTGTTGTAGACGTACGTCGAGCCGGGCTCCTGCTGGGGGGTGAACTCCGCCAGGATCTCCCGGAGTTCGCCCGCCGCCTCCGGGTGCTCGCGGAACAGCCGGCGCAGCCGAGTGCGCAGCACGGCCGTCTGGTCCGCCAGCGCCTCCTCGTCGTCGCCGGCCTCCAGTACCTCGGCCCGGATCACCTCCAGCTCGGTGCTGGTCGCCTCGTCCTCCGTGCCGCGCCCGAACATCCGGGAGACCCGCGAACTGACCTGCTGCCAGGCCGCGGTGGCCATCAGCCCGGCCAGCGAAGAGGCACCCGACGTCACCATCTGCTGGACGATCTCGGCTTCCATGCTGCTCCCTCGTCGTTCGTCGTGTCGCCACCACGGTAGGGCAGGGCCGGACGAACCGTCAGAGGAACGCCTTCCCCTCGCCCCGGTACGTGGGGACGGTCCGGACGATCCGGTCCCCCTCGATCAGGTGCAGTTCGGCGAAGCGCTCGCACAGCTCGCCCGCCTTGGCGTGCCGGAACCAGACCCGGTCGCCGATCAGCAGGTCGTCGGCGGCCGGGCCGATCAGCGGGGTCTGCACCTCGCCGGCGCCCTCCATCGGGTCGTACTGCAGGCCCGGCGGCAGGTACGGCACGGGGGCGCGGTCCGGTCCGGTCGGGCCGGAGGCCGGGTAGCCGCCGCCGAGCACCGTGACCACCCCGACGCCGGGGCGGCGCACCACGGGCTGGCCGAACAGGGCGGCCGGGCGGCCCCGGAAGGCGCGGTAGTTGTCGAACAGCTGCGGCTGGTAGAGCCCGGAGCCGGCGGCGACCTCGGTGACGGCCCGCTCGGCGACGGTGGACTCCACGCTGCCGGTGCCGCCGCCGTTGACGAACTCCAGCTCGGTGACCTGCCTCAGCCGCCGCACCACGGCCGCGCGCCGCTCGGCCAGTTCGGTCCGGGCCCGGCTCTGCATCAGCCGGACCACCTGGGAGCGCACCGGCCGCCCCGGCACCCGGTCCCCGACCCCGGCGACGTGTCCCTCGTACGCCATCAGGCCGACCACCCGGAACCCGGCCCGGCGCTGGACGAGTTCGGCGAAGGCGCCGAGCTCCTCCGGGGTGCGCAGCGGTGAGCGCCGGGCGCCCACCCGGACCCGGCCGCCGAACAGGTGCAGCGCGGTGTCCAGTTCCAGGCAGACCCGGACCTCGGCGTCGCCGCTGCGGGCCTTGTCGATCAGGTCCAGCTGGGCCGGGTCGTCCAGGACGACGGTGACCCGCTCGGCCAGCTCCTGCTCGCCGGTCAGTTCGGCGTAGCCCGCGCGGTCGGTGGAGGGGTACGCGAGCAGGACGTCGCGCACGCCGGTGCGGGCCAGCCAGAGCGACTCGTCCAGGGTGAAGCTCATCACCCCGGCGAAGCCGTCCACGGCCAACGCCCGGTCCAGCAGGGCCCGGCAGCGCAGGGACTTGCTGGCGACCCGGATCGGCTTGCCGCCCGCCCGGCGCACCAGGTCGGCGGCGTTGGCGTCGAAGGCGGCGAGGTCCACGACGGCCACCGGTCCGTCCAGATGGGCGGTGGCCCGGTCGTAGCGGTGCCGGTCCGTGACAGGGGTGCGCGCAACGAGGATGGGCATGGGCGCAGGGTGCCACAGCGCGCTACCGGTGGGTAGAGGTTGTGTGCACGGAAATGCGGGTGGCGGTGCCCGGTGGCATAGGGTCGGCGGGGTGGACCGCAAAGACTTCTCCAACCCGGCGTTCGTCGGCAAGAGCATCCCGAATCCCGGCTTCTCCGACGACGACGGCACGGCGGACGCGGCCCTGACGGCAGCGCTGGCCCGCTGGTCGCAGGACCGTACGGCGGAGCCCGAGGTGCTGGCGGCACTGACCCCGACCCGGTTGATGGTCCCGATCGTGGCCGTCCTGGGCGAGGTCGAGGTGGACGAGCACGGGCACAAGCACGACAAGTCCAGTGACATGGCCGTCCCGGTGCTGGAGGCCCCGGACGGGCGCCGCGCGCTGCCGGCCTTCACGTCACTGGCGGCGCTCGCCCGCTGGCGGGCCGATGCCCGCCCGGCGCCGACCGCGGCCCCGCAGGCGGCGATGGTCGCCTTCTCCGAGCGCGCCGACACCCTGGTGATCGATCCGGCCGGGCCGGTGCCGTTCCTGCTGTCGGGCGCCCGGTTGCGGGCACTGGCGGAGAACCGGCCGTACCTGCCGCCGGTCCGGGACCCGGACGTGCGGGAGGCGGTCCGGGCGCTGCTGGCGGCCGAGCCCGAGGTGGCCGGCGGGGTGCTGGCGCCGGCGGAGGACTCGGACGGGGTGCTCGCGGTGGTGTTCGACCCGGCGCTGGACCAGGCGGGGCTGCAGGAGGCCGCGCAGCGGGTCGGCCGGGCGGTGGCCGGGGATCCGGTGCTGCGGGTGCGGCTGGACCGGGGGCTGGACCTCGCGGTGCTGCCCGCGAGCGCCCAGCTGCCGGGGGAGCCGCTGTACCGGCGCTAGGCACGACGCACAAAGGCTGGCACCTACCAAATTTGGTAGGTGCCAGCCTTTGTGATCCCGATCAGGAGTACACCGGCCCGGTGAACTTCTCGCCCGGCCCGGTGCCCGGCGCGTCCGGCACCAGCGAGGCCTCGCGGAAGGCCAGCTGGAGCGAGCGCAGCCCGTCGCGCAGCGGGGCGGCGTGGAAGTTGCTGATCTCCGGGGCGCCGGCGGTGACCAGCCCGGCGAGGGCGGTGATCAGCTTGCGGGCCTCGTCGAGGTCCTTGTCCTTCTCGCCGCCCTCGGCCAGACCGCACTTGACCGCGGCCGCGCTCATCAGGTGCACCGCGACGGTGGTGATCACCTCGACCGCCGGGACCTCGGCGATGTCGCGGGTGAGGTCGTCGAAGCCGATCGCGTCGTCGTCCGTGCCGGGGGTCTGGGTGGGCTCGCTGCTCAAGGGGGGCTCGTTCCGTCGTGCGGTGTGGGTACAGGTGGAGCGTACAAGGGGGCCGGAACGCGCCGGGAGGGCAGTGCGCCGCGCCGGAGTCCGGCGGAGCGGGGGCGGAATAGCGTTCGACAGCGCGACGCTGTAAGCTTCGAGACTGACCGGCCGGGCTCCCTCATGGGCACCTGGCCAGCAAGTGGAGGCTCCACCCAGGAGGCCCGAGAGGGCAATCGCGAAAGTCTCCCACCCGATCGGCCTCGCGGTCGACGGGTCCCGGTCCGCGACGGGCGCCGAGGCGCCGAGTCGCCCGCAGCGTCCCTCACCGGATGCCGCCCCCGGATGTGTGGAGCCCCGCTTGCACCGAGCGGGGCTTTTTTCGTGTCGCGGTGCACGCGGTGCCGAGAGGTACCGGGCAGCGCAGCACGAATGAAGCCCCGCCCAGTGGTCGAGTCCACTACGTGCGACCGCCGTCCGACGGCCGCATCGCAGAAGGTGCAACCGAGGAGGCCCCATCAGCACCGAGCCCCGCATCAACGACCGGATCCGCGTTCCGGAGGTGCGACTCGTCGGTCCCAGCGGCGAGCAGGTCGGCATCGTGCCGCTTGCCAAGGCGCTGGAGCTCGCGCAGGAGTACGACCTCGACCTGGTCGAGGTCGCGGCGACCGCCCGGCCGCCGGTGTGCAAGCTCATGGACTACGGCAAGTTCAAGTACGAGTCGGCCATGAAGGCCCGTGAGGCGCGCAAGAACCAGGCGCACACGGTCATCAAGGAGATGAAGCTCCGGCCGAAGATCGACCCGCACGACTATGACACCAAGAAGGGTCACGTCGTCCGGTTCCTCAAGCAGGGCGACAAGGTCAAGATCACGATCATGTTCCGTGGTCGTGAGCAGTCCCGCCCCGAGCTGGGCTTCCGTCTGCTGCAGCGGCTCGCCGACGACGTCCAGGACCTGGGCTTCGTCGAGTCCTCGCCGAAGCAGGACGGCCGGAACATGATCATGGTTCTTGGCCCGCACAAGAAGAAGACCGAGGCGATGGCCGAGGCCCGCGCCCTCGCGGACGCCCGCAAGGCCGAGCGACTGGGCCGGACCCCCGGCTCCGACGCCGCCGCGGACGACGACGACCTGCTGGCCGACGACCTGCTGGCCGACGACGCCGAGGTCGAGGACGCCGAGACCGAGGCGCAGGACGCCCCGGCCGAGGAGCCGGCCGCCGAGGCCGAGGCCCCGGTCGAGCAGCCGGCCGCTTCCCAGGGCGCCTGAGCCGCAAGGCTCACTGTCCGGGTTCGGCCCCCAGGGTGACGGGGCGTCCCGCCCGGTCACCACAGATCCATCCAGTTCACGCCCGCGCGGCGCAGGTCGCGCGGGCGTGGACGGGACTGACGAGGAGATACGGCGAAATGCCGAAGCAGAAGACGCACAGTGGCGCCAGCAAGCGCTTCAAGATCAGTGGCTCTGGCAAGGTGCTGCGCGAGCGCGCCGGCCGCCGCCACCTCCTGGAGCACAAGCCCTCGACGCTGACCCGCAAGCTGGCCGGGACCGTCGAGCTGGCCCCCGCTGACGCCAAGAAGATCAAGAAGCTTCTCGGCAAGTGATCGCCCTCCCGCCCGGTGCGAGCCGTGTGCGGGGCAGCTGATCCTTCCCGACCCATTCGAATGACGGACCACGTGAAGTAGTCCGTGGTCCAACCCAAGGAGTAATCAAGTGGCACGCGTCAAGCGGGCAGTCAACGCCCACAAGAAGCGCCGGGTCATCCTGGAGCGCGCCAGCGGCTACCGTGGCCAGCGCTCGCGCCTGTACCGCAAGGCCAAGGAGCAGGTCACCCACTCGCTGGTCTACAACTTCAACGACCGCAAGAAGCGCAAGGGCGACTTCCGTCAGCTGTGGATCCAGCGCATCAACGCTGCGGCCCGTGCCAACGGCATCACCTACAACCGCTTCGTGCAGGGCCTCAAGGCCGCCAGCGTCGAGATCGACCGCAAGATGCTGGCCGACCTGGCCGTCAACGACCCGGGTGCGTTCGCCTCCCTGGTCGAGGTCGCCCAGAAGGCGCTGCCGGCCGACGTGAACGCCCCGAAGGCTGCCGCCGACGCCGCCTGATCTTCCGAGATCGGTTGAGCTCTGACCGGACCCGCAGGCTCTCCTGCGGGTCCGGTTCTGCGTTCCCCCCACCTCCAGCCTCCGTCAGCCTCCGTCAGCCGACGGCGCCCCCAGAGAACGAGACCATGTCGACCACCGAGACCCCCCTGCTCACCTCCCTGCGCTCGCCGCGCGTCGTCGCCGCCCGCCGGCTCACCAAGCGGAACCAGCGCACCAAGGAGCGCCGCTTCCTGGCCGAGGGCCCGCAGGCCGTCCGGGAGGCCGTCGGGTTCGGCCGGCTGCCGGGGACGGACGAGCACGCCGTGGTCGAGGTGTACGTGGGCCTGGAGGCCGCCGAGCGGCACGCGGACATCGTCGAGGCGGCCCTGGCCGAGGGGGTGCCGGTGCTGACCGCCACCGACGAGGTGATCGCCGACATCTGCGACACGGTGACCCCGCAGGGGATCGTGGCGCTCTGCCGCTTCATCGACACCCCGTTCGCCGAGGTCCTGGCGGCCCGGCCGAAGCTGGTGGCGATCCTCGCCCACGTGCGCGACCCCGGGAACGCCGGGACGGTGCTGCGCACCGCCGACGCGGCCGGCGCGGACGCCGTGGTGCTCACCGACGCCTCGGTGGACCTGTACAACCCCAAGGCCGTCCGGGCCTCCGTCGGCAGCCTGTTCCACCTGCCGGTGGCGGTCGGCGTGCCGGTCGAGGAGGCGGTCGGGCAGCTGCGCGCGGCCGGGATCCGGGTGCTCGCCGCGGACGGCGCGGGGGAGCGCGACCTGGACCGGGAGCTGGACGAGGGCACGCTGGGCGCGCCCGGCGCGTGGGTGTTCGGCAACGAGGCGTGGGGGCTCCCGGAGGAGACCCGCGCGCTCACCGACGAGGTCGTGCGCGTCCCGATCCACGGGCACGCCGAGAGCCTCAACCTGGCCACCGCCGCGGCCGTCTGCCTGTACGCCTCGGCCCGGGCCCAGCGGTCGCCCGGCGGCTGCCGCTCGAACGGCTGATCTGCCCCGGGCGCGCGGCGTTCTCACGTTGCAAGCCCTACTACGGGGGCCTGGGAGGCGCTAGGGTCTGCCTCGGTGGGGGGAACGGCACGGTGGGTAATCGGGGAGGCAACCCATGGTCGGCAGCGGACCCGAGCTCGACCCGGACGACCTGCCGGACGGCCTGGTGGTCGCCGACGCGCTGGGCCGGGTGGTTCGCTTCAACCGGGCCGCGGCCCGGCTCACCGGCGTGCTCCCGGACGCCGCGCTGGGCAGCGCGCTGGAGGACGTCCTGCCGCTGGAGGACCTGGACGGCCGCCGCTGGTGGCAGCTGACCGACCCGTACGGCGGCCTGGCGATCCGTACCCGCCAGCCCGAGCGCAACCTGCTGCTGCCCGGCGGCCGCGAGGTGCTGGTCTCCGCCCGGTACGTCCGGGCGGTGCCCCAGGGGCCGCTGGAGCGCCTGGTGATCGCCCTGCGCGGGACCGAGGCCCGGCGCCGCACCGAGCGCAGCCACGCCGAGCTGATCGCCACCGTCGCGCACGAGCTGCGCTCCCCGCTGACCAGCGTCAAGGGCTTCACGGCGACGCTGCTGGCCAAGTGGGAACGGTTCACCGACGGGCAGAAGCGGCTGATGCTGGAGACGGTGGACGCCGACGCGGACCGGGTCACCCGGCTGATCGCCGAGCTGCTGGACATCTCCCGGATCGACGCCGGGCGGCTGGAGCTGCGCAAGCAGGTCGTCGACCTGGCGGCCGCGGTGCGCCGGCACGTCGAGCGCAAGGTCGCCACCGGGATCCCCGAGGAGCGCTTCGACATCCGGATCAGCGAGCCGCTGACCGTGCTGTGGGCGGACCCGGACAAGGTCGACCAGGTGCTGGGGAACCTGCTGGAAAACGCGGTGCGGCACGGCGAGGGAACTGTCACCATCGAGGTGGCACCGGCCAAGGAGGTCGTCGAGGCGCCCGTCTGGGAGCGCTCCGGCACCCCTCCCCGCATCGTGGAAGGCACCGCGGTCACCGTGAGCGACGAAGGAAGCGGCATCCCCGAGGAGTCGATGCCGCGCGTCTTCACCCGCTTCTGGCGGGGCTCCAAGCGCGGTGGCACCGGCCTGGGGCTCTACATCGTCAAGGGCGTCGTGGAGGCCCACGGCGGCTCGATCCGGGTCGACCGCGCCCCCGGCGGCGGGGCCAGGTTCCGATTTATCCTGCCCGCCGGCATCCCCGACTTCATGCTCTGAGCAGCCCCTGAGGTCGGCCCCGGGCGGGCTTGACGGCAGTCGCGCTACGCGCTGCGACTACACTCGACCTTTGGCGTTGCGCAACGCCCTGTGCGGCTGTGCCGTGGACACCACTCCCCGTGAGCACGGAGAACGGCTGCCCGCGCCCCGGCCCCGCCGGGCGTGACGCGAAGGCGAGCCCACACACCTGAGCACGGACGAGCAGGAGCACGGGAAGATAGAGATGTCGGCACCCAACAAGTCGTACGACCCGGTCGAGGTCGAGGCCCTCAAGCCCGAGGTGGTGGAGCAGGCGCGCGACGAGGCGATCGCCGCCTTCGCCGCCGCCGGCTCCCTGGACGAGCTGAAGCAGGCGAAGGTCGCCCACACCGGCGACCGTTCCGCGCTCTCGCTCGCCAACCGCGAGATCGGCGCCCTCCCGCCGCACGCCAAGGCCGCCGCAGGCAAGCTGATCGGCCAGGCCCGCGGCGCCGTCAACCAGGCGCTGGCCAAGCGGCAGGCGGAGCTGGAGGCGGAGCGGGACGCCCGCGTGCTGGTCGAGGAGGCGGTGGACGTCACGCTGCCGTACGACCGCGCACCGCGCGGCGCCCGGCACCCGCTGACCACGCTGGCCGAGCGCATCGAGGACACCTTCGTCGCGATGGGCTACCAGGTGGCCGAGGGCCCCGAGGTCGAGGCCGAGTGGCTGAACTTCGACGCCCTCAACCTGGGCCCGGACCACCCGGCCCGCTCGATGCAGGACACCTTCTTCGTGCAGGCCCCGGACGGCTCCGCCGACTCCGGCGTGGTGCTGCGCACCCAGACCTCCCCGGTCCAGGCCCGCACCCTGCTCGACCGCGAGCCCCCGGTCTACGTGGTCTGCCCCGGCCGGGTCTACCGGACGGACGAGCTGGACGCCACCCACACCCCGGTGTTCCGGCAGGTCGAGGGCCTCGCCGTCGACGAGGGCATCACCTTCGCCGACCTCAAGGGCACCATCGAGGTGCTGGTCGAGAAGCTGATCGGAGGCGGCCTGGAACTGCGCTGGCGCCCCTCGTACTTCCCGTTCACCGAGCCGAGCGCCGAGATCGACCTGCAGTGCTTCGTGTGCCGCGGCGAGAGCGTCGGCAACCCGGACCGCCCGTGCCGCACCTGCTCCTCCGAGGGCTGGATCGAGCTCGGCGGCTGCGGCGTGGTCAACCCGCGGGTGCTGGTCGCCTGCGGCGTGGACCCGAACCGCTACAGCGGGTTCGCCTTCGGCCTGGGCCTGGAGCGGATCCTGATGAATCGTCACAACGTCGCCGACATGCGCGACATGGTCGAGGGTGACGTGCGCTTCACCCTCCCGTTCGGGATGGAGATCTGATGCGCGTCCCGCTTTCCTGGCTGCGCGAGTACGTCGACCTTCCGGCCGGCGAGACCGGCCGTGACGTGGCCGAGCGCCTGGTCCGGGCCGGCCTGGAGGTCGAGACCGTCGAGCAGATCGGCGCCGACCTCAAGGGCCCGCTGGTGGTCGGCGAGGTGCTCTCCATCGAGGAGCTGTCCGGCTTCAAGAAGCCGATCCGGCACTGCTTCGTCAACGTCGGCGACGCCAACGGCACCGGTGAGCCGCAGGAGATCGTCTGCGGCGCGACCAACTTCGCCGTCGGCGACAAGGTCGTCGTCGTGCTCCCCGGCGCCGTGCTGCCCGGCCCGTTCCCGATCGCTGCCCGCAAGACCTACGGCCAGACCTCGGCCGGCATGATCTGCTCCGCCCGCGAGCTGGGCATGGGCGACGACCACAACGGCATCATCGTGCTCCCGCCGGAGTACGAGCCCGGCACGGACGCCATCGAGCTGCTCCAGCTGGTCGACGACGTGCTGGACATCGCCGTCACCCCGGACCGCGGCTACTGCCTGTCGATGCGCGGCGTGGCCCGGGAGGCCGCCGCCGCGTACGGGCTGCCGCTGGCCGACCCGGCGCTGCTCGACGTGCCGCCGGCCAACTCCTTCGGCTACCTGGTCAAGGTCAACGACCCGGCCGGCTGCGACCGCTTCGTGGCCCGCACGGTCGTCGGCGTCGACCCGACCGCCAAGTCCCCGATCTGGCTGCAGCGCCGCCTCCAGAAGGCGGGCATCCGCCCGATCTCGCTGACCGTCGACATCACCAACTACGTGATGCTGGAGGTCGGCCAGCCGCTGCACGCCTACGACAAGCAGCGCGTGACCGGCCCGATCACGGTCCGCCGGGCGGCCGAGGGCGAGCTCCTCACCACCCTCGACGGGGTCGAGCGCAAGCTCGCCGCCGAGGACCTGCTGATCTGCGACACCAGCGGCCCGATCGGCCTGGCCGGGGTCATGGGCGGCGCCTCCACCGAGATCCTCGACCCGGCCGCCGGCCCGGGCACCACCGAGGTGATCATCGAGGCCGCGCACTTCGACCCGGTCTCCATCGCCCGCACCGCCAAGCGGCACAAGCTGCCCTCCGAGGCGTCCAAGCGCTTCGAGCGCGGCGTCGACCCGGAGGCCACCCGCGCCGCCGCGCAGCGCGCCGTCGACCTGCTGGTGCTGATCGCCGGCGGCACCGCGGAGGCCGGGGTCACCGACATCGCGGCCCCGCACCCGCTGCGCACCATCACCATCGCCGCCGACCTGCCGGACCGGGTCGCCGGGACGGTGTACGGCCGCGAGAGCGTCACCCGGCGGCTGCAGGAGATCGGCTGCTCGGTCGCGGGTGCCGACGTCCTGGAGGTCACCCCGCCGACCTGGCGGCCCGACCTCACCGACCCGTACGACCTCGCCGAGGAGGTCATCCGGCTGGAGGGGTACGACAACGTTCCCGCCCGGATGCCGAACGTCCCGCCGGGCAAGGGCCTGACCGAGGCCCAGCGGGTGCACCGCCGGATCGGCGTGGCGCTGGCCGGGGCCGGCTACGTGGAGGTCAACAACTACCCGTTCCTCGGCGAGGCCGCCTTCGAGGCGCTCGGCCTGGAGCCGGAGGACCGCCGCCGCCGTACGGTCAAGCTGGTCAACCCGCTCAACGACGAGGAACCGTCGCTGCGCACCACGATGCTGCCGGGCCTGCTCGGCACGCTGCGCCGCAACATCGGCCGGGGCAACACCGACCTGGCGGTCTTCGAGACCGGCACGGTGTTCCTGCCCAAGGACGAGCTCTCGGTGGCCCCGCGCCCGGCCGTCGACCGCCGGCCGAGCGACGCCGAGCTGGCCGAGCTGGACGCCGCGCTGCCGGACCAGCCGCGCCGGGTCGCCGTCGCCCTCGCGGGCGAGCGGCTGCCGTCCGGCTGGTGGGGCAAGGGCGACCAGGCCTCCTGGGCGGACGCCGTCGAGGCGGCCCGTACGGTGGCCCGCGCGGCCGGCGTCGAGCTGACCGTCCGCCAGGGCCAGTTGGCGCCCTGGCACCCGGGCCGCTGCGCCGAGCTGGTCGTGGCCGGCACCGACCGGGTGGTCGGTCACGCGGGTGAGCTGCACCCGCGCGTGGTCAAGTCGCTGGGCCTGCCGGCCCGTACGGCGGCGATGGAGCTCGACATCGACCTGCTGACGGCCGACGGCCCGGCGAAGGTCGACGGCCCGGCGGTCTCCGGCTTCCCGGTGGCCACCCAGGACGTCGCGCTGATCGTCGACACCGTCGTCCCGGCCGCCGAGGTCGAGGCCGCGCTGCGTTCGGGTGCGGGCGAACTGCTGGAGGCCATCCGGCTGTTCGACGTGTTCACCGGCGAACAGGTCGGCGAGGGCAAGAAGTCGCTGGCCTACGCGCTGCGCTTCCGCGCGGCCGACCGCACCCTGACCGCCGACGAGGCCACCGCCGCCCGCGAGGCGGCCGTCGCCGAGGCCGTCACCCGCACCGGCGCGGTGCTGCGCGGCGCCTGATCCGCCGTCAGGGCCTGACAGGGCCCCGTCCGGACCGCTTCGGTCCGGACGGGGCCCTTTGCGTTTCCTTGGGTTGACGGCCTGTCATCCGATCGTTTATCTCTTTACCTATGGAACTAGATAAAGGCGCTGACCAGCCCTCTCCGATCGAGTTCCGCCTGGACCCGGCCTCCGGCGTCCCGACCTACCTGCAACTCGTGCAGCAGGTCGAACAGGCGCTGCGGATGGGCTGGTTGGCGGAGGGGGACCAGCTGCCCCGGGTGCGTGAGGTGGTCGCCGGGCTGGCGATCAACCCCAACACCGTGCTCAAGGCCTACCGGGAGCTGGAGCACCGCGGCCTGGCGGTCGGACGGCGCGGCCAGGGCACCTTCGTGCGCGGGCTGCCCGCCGGAGTGGTGCCGCTGCGCGAACGGGCCGCGCTGCGGCGGGGGCTGCTGGACTGGATGCGCTCGGCGCGGACCGCCGGGCTGGACGAAGGGGGGATGGTCGCGGTGTTCGAGGACGCGCTGCGCGACCTGCGCGAGGGCCGGGACGGGGTGGTGGCGTGACGGCCGCGGACACCGTGATCGACTGCGGCGGGATCGGCAAGCGCTACCGCCGCTCCTGGGCGCTGCGGGACTGCCACCTGGCCGTCCCGGCCGGGCACGTGGTCGCGCTGGTCGGCCCGAACGGCGCCGGCAAGACGACCCTGCTCAGCCTGGCCGCCGGGCTGACCCTGCCGAGCGAGGGCGCGATGACCGTCCTCGGCGACCAACTCCCCGGCTCGCCAAGGGCCTTGGACCGGATCGGCTTCGTCGCCCAGAACGCCGCGCTCTACCCCGGCCTGCCCGTGCGCGATCTGCTCGCGATGGGCCGCCACCTCAACCGGCGCTGGGACGACGCCCGGGCGCGCACCCACCTGGACGGCCTCGGCATCCCGATGGACCGCAAGTACGGCCGGCTCTCCGGCGGCCAGCAGGCCCAGGTCTCGCTCGCCCTGGCCCTCGCCAAACGGCCAGAACTGCTGCTCCTGGACGAGCCGTTGGCCGCGCTCGACCCGCTCGCCCGGCACGACTTCATGGCCGTGCTGCTGACCGCGGTGGCCGAGGACGGCCTCTCGGTGCTGTTCTCCTCGCACGCCGTCAACGAGCTGGAGCAGAGCTGCGACTACCTGGTGGTGCTGACCGGCGGCCGGGTCCAGGTGTCCGGGGAGGTGGACGACCTGGTCGGCGGCCACCGGATGCTCACCGGCCCCACCGCCGAGGCCGACGCGGTCGCCGAACGGCTGCCGGTGGTCCGCGACCGCCGGGCCGGCGCCCAGTCCCACCTGCTGGTGCGCACCGGCGGCCCGGACGCGCCGGTCTCCGCCGGCTGGCGCCAACAGCGCATCGGCCTGGAGGAGTTGGTGCTCGCCTACCTGCGCGAGCCGACCGCCTCCGCGCTGCCCGGCCCGCGCGGGGCCGTCCGTACGAACCAGAAGGTACCGTCATGAGCGCCACCACCCTCGCCCCGCCCCGCTCCGCCGTGCTGCGGGCCGCCGGGCTGCGCCACCGGCCCGCGTTGCTGACCCTGCTCGCGGTGATGGGCGTGGTCTCCGTCGCCCTGTTGCTGCACGGCTGGTACCTGCACGACGGCCTGGACCGCACCGGCGCGGGCTCCTGCGATCCGACCACCGCCGCCTGCGCGGCCACGTTCAAGCGGTTCCTGCACCAGTACGCCGACACCATGCCGATGCTCGGCAACGTGTCCTACGTCCTGGGCGGCATGTTCGGTGCCTTCCTCGGCGGCCCGCTGCTGGCGCGGGAGTTCGAGCACGGCACGGTGCGCTTCGCCTGGACCCAGGGGGCCGGGCGGACCCGCTGGACGGCGGGCGGCCTGGTGCTGGGCGGCGCGGTGCTGGCCGTGGTGGCGGCGCTGTTCGGGCTGGTGCTGCGCTGGTGGAACGCACCGCTGGAGCTGCTGGGCGGACAGTTCCACCCGGACCTCTTCGTGCAGGCGTCGCCGGTGCTGGTCGGGCGGGTGCTGGTGGCCTTCGGGGTCGCGGCGCTGGCCGGCGCGGTGCTGCGCCGCACCGTGCTCGCGGTGGGCCTGGGTCTGGCGGCCTCGGTCGCCCTGCCGTTCCTCGCCGTGGCCGTGCGCTCGCACTACATGGCCCCGTTGGACGAGCCGGTGCGCGCCATGACGTCCCTCGCGGTGGACGACCGCTGGGTGCTGAGCGTCTGGTACTCGGACCCGGCCGGGAACCGGCTCTCCGAGGCGGACTTCTACAACCTCGGCGGCGACTACGCCCACCTCCAGTCCCTGGTGCACGACGGCGGGTACACCATGCACGAGGTGTACCAACCGGCCGACCGGTTCTGGCCGTTCCAGTGGATCGAGTTCGGCTGGACGACCCTGCTCGCGGTGGCGCTGTGCGCGGCGGCGGTCTGGTGGGTGCGGCGGCGGGCGGTCTGACCTGCGCCGTCCTTGATTGTTTGAAGTGTTTTCGTCAAAACCCTTGCGGCGGCGGCGGTTCCGGGCGTTTCCTTCTCGTTAGGAAGCTTTCCTAACCGATCGAGGAACCGGAGCGTCCCATGCGTCCTCAGCCCCGTCGCGCCCTCCACATAGCCCTCGCCGCCGCCCTGGTGGCCGCGCCCCTCACCGTCGCGGCCGCCTCGGCCGCCCAGGCCGCCCCCGCGGCCGCGGCCTCCGTCCAGCTCAAGGGCGTCGGCCTCGACGACCCGCACAAGAAGGACATCGCGATGCAGCTGGTGTCCAGTGCGGAGAACTCCTCGCTGGACTGGAAGGCCCAGTACAAGTACATCGAGGACATCGGTGACGGCCGCGGCTACACCGCCGGCATCATCGGCTTCTGTTCCGGCACCGGCGACATGCTGGACCTGGTCCAGCACTACACCGACCTCAAGCCCGGCAACGTCCTCGCCAAGTACCTGCCCGCGCTGAAGAAGGTCAACGGCAGCGCCTCGCACTCCGGCCTCGGCGACGCCTTCGTCAAGGACTGGGCCGCCGCCGCCAAGGACCAGACCTTCCAGCAGGCCCAGAACGACGAGCGCGACCGGGTGTACTTCAACCCCGCCGTCAACCAGGCCAAGGCCGACGGCCTGCGCGCGCTCGGCCAGTTCGCCTACTACGACGCCATCGTGATGCACGGCCCCGGCAACAGCTCCGACAGCTTCGGGGGCATCCGCGCGGCCGCGATGAAGAAGGCGAGGACGCCCGCCCAGGGCGGCGACGAGGCCACCTACCTCAAGGCCTTCCTGGACGCCCGCAAGGTGGTCATGAAGAAGGAGGCCGCGCACTCCGACACCAGCCGGGTCGACACCGAGCAGTCGGTGTTCCTCAACGCCAAGAACTTCGACCTCAACCCGCCGCTCAAGTGGAAGGTCTACGGCGACAGCTACAGCATCAACAGCTGACGCCCGGGCCGACGCCGTGGCGGGAACCCGTTTCCCCGGGTTTCCGCCACCTCGGCGTTTCGATCACCCCCGTTCTGATCACCCCCGTTTTGATCCCCCCCCCCGCGAAAAGCCCAAGGGACTGTGAAAGTCCTGTTCATCCCGTAACGAATCGAGCAGGGGCATAACGAACGATCCCTCCCGCATTGACGCATTCGCCCGGTGGCGCTTGACTCCGTCCCCTGCCGCAGGGTTGCGGCGCAGTACAGGAGGCACCACCGATCATGATCAGACCCATGCGTCTCGCGGCCGCGGGCACGGCCACCGTGTCGCTCGCACTCGCCCTGACGGCCTGCGGCCAGACGGTGGCGGGACAGGCGCCGGCGGCGGGCGGGAGCGGGGGTGGCGGCGAGGGCATCGGGCTGCTGCTGCCGGAGAGCGCGTCCTCCACCCGGTACGACGCGTTCGACAAGCCCCTGATCGAGCAGACGGTGACGGGCCTCTGCACCAAGTGCACGGTGAGCTACGCCAACGCGGGAGGCGACGCGACCGTCCAGAAGAAGCAGTTCGACGACCTGCTCGCCAAGGGCGTGAAGGTCATCCTGCTCGACCCGGTCGACGCCAAGCTCACCGGACCGTGGGTGGACGCCGCCAACGCCAAGGGCGTGAAGGTCGTCGCCTACGACCGGCTGGCCCAGGGCAAGGTCGCCGCGTACGTCTCCTTCGACAACCAGCAGACCGGCCAGCTCCAGGGCCAGTCCCTGCTCGACGCGCTCGGCCCGAAGGCCTCCTCGGCCAACGTCGTGATGATCGACGGCGCCGAGTCCGACCCCAACGCCGCGCAGTTCAAGGCGGGCGCGCACCTCGCGCTGGACGGCCGGGTCAAGATCGCCTACGAGCAGTCCGGCGAGTGGAAGCCGGACGTGGCCACCGCGAAGACGAACGAGGCCATCCAGAGCCTCGGGAAGAACGGCATCCAGGCCGTCTACGCCGCGAACGACGGCATGGCCGCCGCCGTCATCGAGGCCCTGAAGGCCGCGGGCCTCAAGAACGTGCCGGTCGGCGGCCAGGACGCCTCCCTCGACGCCGTCCGCCGGGTGCTCACCGGCGAGCAGGCGTACACCATCTACAAGCCGTACAAGCCCGAGACGGACGCGGCGGGCAGCATCGCCGTCCAGCTGGCCGAGGGCATGGACATCAGCACCACCGCCGCCACGCTCACCGACAGCGGCGGGTTGAAGATCCCCTCGCTGCTGCTCACCCCGATCGTGGTGACCAAGGCGAAGGTGGAGGCGACGGTCGTCGACGGCGGGCTCTACAAGGCGTCCGACATCTGCACCCCGCAGTACGCCCAGGCCTGCGCGGAGGCCGGGGTCAAGTAGCGCGGGCCGCGGGGCGGCCGGAAAAGGGGCGGGCCCGTACCGGAGACC
>NZ_JBHZCY010000124.1:0-27746 GCF_042786665.1 Kitasatospora sp. NPDC059146
ACATTCCGAACCCGGAAGCTAAGCCTCACAGCGCCGATGGTACTGCAGGGGGGACCCTGTGGGAGAGTAGGACGCCGCCGAACAATCATTCAGAAGAGCCCCCGCCGGGTGAACCGGGCGGGGGCTTTTCTGTTGTAGGGTCAACGTGCATTGTCGTGACACAGGACAGGAGGACCCGGGTGGAGGTCCAGGAGACGCGGGTCCAGACCGATCGCGTCCTCACCATCCCCAACCTGCTGAGCATGGGCCGGCTGGTCGGCGTTCCGGTTTTTCTCTGGCTCATTCTGTGGCCCGTCTTCGGCGGGCCGACGAACGACG
The DNA here is from genome assembly GCF_042786665.1 of Kitasatospora sp. NPDC059146. Classification (NCBI taxonomy): domain Bacteria; kingdom Bacillati; phylum Actinomycetota; class Actinomycetes; order Kitasatosporales; family Streptomycetaceae; genus Kitasatospora; species Kitasatospora sp. NPDC059146. The sequence goes on from NZ_JBHZCY010000124.1 coordinate 319, forward strand.
GGTGGGCGCTGCTGATCCTGATGCTCAGCGGAATCAGCGACTACCTGGACGGAAAGCTCGCCAGGCGGTGGGGGCAGATCAGCCGGGTGGGGCAGCTGCTGGATCCGCTGGCCGACCGGCTCTATGTGCTGTCCACGCTCGTCGGATTGACGTGGCGTGAGTTCCTGCCGTGGTGGGTGACGGCGATTCTGCTGGCCCGTGAGGTCTTCATCGCCTCGTTGCTGCCCATTCTGAACCGGCACGGTTACGGGCCGCTCCAGACGAGTTTCCTCGGCAAGGCCGCGACCTTCAATCTGATGTACGCGTTTCCGCTTCTCCTGCTCGGCGGCATCGACAGCTGGATCGCGCGGCCGGCCGAGGTGGTGAGCTGGGCCTTCATCTGGTGGGGGACCACGCTGTACTGGTGGTCGGCGATCCTTTACGCGGTGCAGGCGCGGCAGATCATCAAGGCGGGCCCCGCGGGCTCGGCGTCCACAGTCTGAGACGTGATCTGAGAGAAGTCCCACGCCGTCCCGGTGCGTCGGACGATACCTTCCGGGTAGAGAACCCTCTGGAACGGTTTGATGGACCTGCAGGTCCACCACCGCGAAGGAGGACGCACCCGTAATGAAAGCCGTAGTAATGGCAGGGGGCGAGGGCACCCGACTCCGCCCGATGACCTCCAGCATGCCGAAGCCGCTGCTTCCGGTCGCGAATATGCCGATCATGGAGCACGTGCTTCGGCTGCTGAAGCGGCACGGCCTCTCCGACACCGTCGTCACCGTGCAGTTCCTGGCGTCACTCGTCAAGAACTACTTCGGTGACGGCGAGGAACTGGGCATGCACCTCACGTATGCCCATGAGGAGACGCCACTAGGCACCGCGGGGAGTGTCAAGAACGCCGAGGACGCGCTCAAGGACGACTCTTTTCTGGTGATCTCCGGTGACGCGCTGACCGACTTCAATCTCTCCGAATTGATCGACTTTCACCGCAGTAAGAACGCACTGGTCACGGTCTGTCTCACCAGGGTGCCGAATCCCCTGGAGTTCGGAATCACGATCACCGACGAGGACGGCCGGGTCGAGCGCTTCCTGGAGAAGCCGACCTGGGGCCAGGTCTTTTCCGACACGGTGAACACCGGTATCTACGTGATGGAGCCGGAGGTCTTCGACTACGTCGCCGCGGGTGAGTCCGTGGACTGGTCGAGTGACGTCTTCCCGCAGCTGTTGAAGGAGGGCAAGCGGGTCTACGGCTACGTCGCCGAGGGCTACTGGGAGGACGTGGGCACCCACGAGAGCTACGGCAAGGCCCAGGCGGACGTCCTGGAGGGCAAGGTCGAGGTCGAGCTCGACGGCTTCGAGATCTCGCCGGGCGTCTGGGTGGCCGAAGGGGCGGAGGTGGACCCGGAGGCGGTGCTGCGCGGGCCGCTGTACATCGGGGACTACGCCAAGGTCGAGGCCGGCGTGGAGATCCGCGAGCACACCGTGCTGGGCAGCAACGTGGTGGTCAAGCGCGGCGCCTTCCTGCACAAGACGGTGGTGCACGACAACGTCTACGTCGGACCGCAGAGCAATCTGCGCGGCTGCGTGGTCGGCAAGAACACCGATGTGATGCGGGCCGCGCGGATCGAGGACGGCGCGGTGATCGGGGACGAGTGCCTGATCGGCGAGGAGTCGATCATCGGGGCCAACGTCCGGGTCTACCCGTTCAAGACCATCGAGGCCGGCGCCGTCGTCAACACCTCGGTGATCTGGGAGTCGCGCGGCCAGGAGCACCTCTTCGGGCTCCGCGGCGTCTCCGGCATCCTCAACGTCGAGATCACCCCGGAGCTGGCCGTGCGGCTGGCGGGCGCGTACGCCACGACCTTGAAGAAGGGGGCCACCGTCACCATTGCGCGTGACCACTCGCGTGGTGCCCGTGCGCTCAAACGGGCGATGATCTCGGCGCTGCAGACCTCCGCGATCGACGTCCGCGACCTGGAGAACGTGCCGATGCCGGTGGCCCGGCAGCACACCGCGCGGGGGAGCGCGGGCGGGATCTTCCTGCGGACCACGCCGGGTGTGCCGGACTCGTTGGACATCCTCTTCTTCGACGAGCGCGGGGCGGACCTCTCGCAGGCCGGGCAGCGCAAGCTCGACCGGGTCTACGCACGTCAGGAGTACCGGAGGGCGTTCCCGGGCGAGATCGGGGACCTGACCTTCCCGTCCAGCGTCTTCGACTCCTACGCGGGCAACCTGCTGCGGGCGGTGGACACCACCGGGGTCCGGGAGGCCGGGTTGAAGGTGGTGGTGGACACCGCGCACGGCAGTGCCGGGCTGGTTCTGCCCAGCATCCTCGGCCGGCTCGGGGTGGAGGCGCTGACCGTCTCCAGCGGGCTGGACGAGGCGCGGCCGACCGAGGACGCGGAGACCCGGCGGGCCGGGCTGGCCAGGCTCGGCGAGCTGGTGGCCTCCTCGCGGGCGGCCTTCGGGGTGAGGTTCGACCCGGTCGGCGAGCGGGTCGCCTTCGTGGACGAGCTCGGTCGGGTGATCGACGACGACCGGGCGCTGCTGGTGCTGCTGGACCTGGTCGCGGCGGAGCGGCGCAGCGGGCAGGTGGCGCTGCCGGTGACCACGACCCGGATCGCCGAGCAGGTCGCGGCGTACCACGGGACCCAGGTCATCTGGACCACGACCACGCCGGACGACCTCGCGAAGGCGGCCGCCGCCGAGGGGACGGTGTTCGGCGGGGACGGGCGCGGCGGCTTCGTGGTGCCCGAGTTCAGCGGGGTGCTGGACGGCGCCGCGGCCTTCGTCCGGCTGGTCGGCCTGGTGGCGCGGACCCAGCTCACGCTGAGCCAGATCGACGCGCGGATCCCGCAGGCGCACATCCGGCGGCGGGACATCGCGACGCCGTGGGCGGCGAAGGGCATGGTGATGCGTTCGGTGGTGGAGGCGGCCGGCAGCCGGCGGCTGGACACCACGGACGGTGTCCGGGTCGTCGAGGCGGACGGGCGCTGGACGCTGGTGCTGCCGGATCCGGCCGAGGCGGTCACCCACCTGTGGGCCGAGGGTCCGGACGACGAGGCCACCGATGCCCTGCTGGACGAGTGGGCGGCGGTGGTGGAGGGCGCGGGGCGGTGACGTCCTGAGCGGACGGCCCCCTGAACGGCGGGGCGTGCGGAGCCATCCGCACGCCCCGTTGTCCGTTTTCACCTCATTCGGAATGGTCCGTCGCTTTCCGTCCATGTGTATGGCGTGTGTGCAGCTCAGGGGCCGTGCGCAGGGCCCTCCGCCGTCGTGGGACGATGGTCCGCATGCCAGCGACGCCGACGCCGAGTGCTCCGAACGGGCGGTACAACCGCCCCGACGCCTCGATGTCCCTGCTGACCAACGTGATGGACCACAGCCTGGACGAGGGCTACGCCGAGGCGGCCGCGGCCCGGGGCGGTGAGCACGACAGCCGGATACCCCGCACGCTGCGCGGACTGCTGACGCTCGGCGCCGGACTGGCGCTGGTGGGAACCGTGGTCACCGTCGGCGCGGTGAACGCGCACAAGGCGGAACCGACGCTGGCCAAGGAACGGGACGCGCTGATCCACCGGATCAACGACAGCAACGGCTCGGCGGACCGCCTGCAGAAGGAGGTCCAGGACCTGCGACGCAAGGTCGACGACACCCAGCAGCAGGCGCTGGCCTCCGGGGACGGCGGCAGCAGCGGCCTGACCGGTGAGGTCGGGCTGGGGGAGGTCACCGGGCCCGGGGTGAAGCTGGTCCTGGAGGACGCGGCCGGAACCGGCGGCGGGGGCAACGTCGACCCCCGGGCCGGGCAGGGCTTCTCCAACAGCGGCCGGCTGCGCGACCGGGACCTGCAACTGGTGGTGAACGGTCTGTGGGGATCCGGGGCGGAGGCCGTCTCGATCAACGGCCAGCGGCTGACCGCGCTGTCCGCGATCCGGGCGGCCGGTGAGGCCGTGCTGGTGGACAACCGGCCGCTCGTGCCGCCGTACAACATCCAGGCGATCGGGGACGGGCCGAAGCTCCTCACCGCCTTCGAGAACGACATGGCCGGGCAGTACCTGCGGCTGCTGGAGGAGAAGTACGGCATCAAGTCGACGCTCTCCACCCAGAAGAGCCTGACCCTGCCGGCGGCGGTCGGCGTGTCGCTGCGGAGCGCCCAGCCCGTCACGCCCGAGGCCTCGCCGACCGGGTCCGCGTCGGCGTCCCCGTCAGCCGGTCCGTCGGCCGGTCAGAGCGGGACGCCGACGAGCGTCCCGGGAACCTCGGAGAGCCCCGCCGCGTCCGTTTCACCGTCCGCGCCCGGTGCCGGGCCGTCCCCGAAGCGGCGGCCGTCCGGCGGATCGACCAAGACCACCACAGGGACAGGAGCAGCTAGACCGTGATTGCCGTACTGGGTCTCGTGATCGGGGTGGTCGTCGGGCTCTTCGTCCAACCCGAGGTGCCCGACGCCGTCGTGCCGTACCTGCCGATCGCGGTGGTGGCGGCGCTGGACGCGGTGTTCGGCGGCGTCCGGGCGATGTTGGACGGGATCTTCAACGACAAGGTCTTCATCGTCTCGTTCCTGTCGAACGTGGTGGTCGCCGCGCTGATCGTCTTCCTGGGCGACCAGCTGGGTGTCGGTTCGCAGCTGTCCACGGGTGTGGTCGTCGTCCTCGGCATCCGCATCTTCTCCAACGCGGCCGCGATCCGGCGCCATGTCTTCCGTGCCTGAGCAGGGCCGCGGGGCGGCGGCGGAGGAGCCGGCGGAGGCAGCGGCGCCGGCGGTCGAGGAGACCGTCGCGGAGCCGGGCGGGAAGGCGGCCGGGAAGGCTCCGGAGGAGTCGCCGGGGAAGGCCGTCGAGGAGGCCTCGGCGGTGGCCGGGGCCGGCCGGGACGAGCCCGGAGCTGCGGGGGAGTCGGAGAAGTCTGACGCTGAGGCTGAGCTTGAGACCGTGTCCGCGGCGCCGCCGTCGCCGGTGCGGCTGACGAAGACGCCCGTCGAGGCCGAGGCCGAGGCCGGCACCGACGAGCCGTCGGAAGCAGCGGAGCCGGCGGCCGTCGAGGAGTCGGAGGCCGCCGAGGAGCCGCCCGCCGGGGACCGGAACGCCGGTCGGCGGCGGTTGAAGGCGGCGGTCTGGCCGCCGCGGCTGTCGCGCGGGCAGCTGGTGGTGGCGCTGCTGCTGTTCTCGCTCGGGCTGGGGCTGGCGATCCAGGTGCGGTCGACCAACGACCACCACAACCAGCTGCGCGGGGCCCGCCAGGAGGACCTGGTCCGGATCCTCGACGAACTGGACAGCCGTCAGCAGCGTCTGCAACAGGAGAAGGCCGAGCTCGAGCAGTCCCTGGGCAAGTTGGAGAACAGCTCCAACCAGGCCAAGGAGGCCCAGGAGCAGACCAGGAAGAAGATGACCGAACTGGGTGTGCTGGCCGGTACGGTCAAAGCCACTGGTCCGGGCATCGTCCTCACGGTCGATGACCCCCAAGGGCAGGTGAAGGCGGATATGCTGCTGGACACCCTGCAGGAACTTCGAGCGGCGGGGGCGGAGGCGATTCAGATCAACGATGTGCGCGTGGTGGTCAACACCTACTTCACCGACCTGTCGGGCGGTGGGGTGCAGATCGACGGGAAGAAGGTCTCGCAGCCCTATCGGTTCACCGTCGTGGGGAACCCGCAGGACCTGACGCCCGCGCTGAACATCCCGGGGGGCGTCGTGCGCACCCTGGAGAGCCACCAGGCGCGGGCGACGATCACCCAGCAGCAGAAGGTGGTCGTGGACGCCCTGGTGGATCTGAAGACGCCGCAGTACGCCAAGCCGGCTTCGAAGTGACGGGGCGCTCGACGAACGGCCCGTCACGGGCCCGCGGCACCCGGTGCGGGGTGTCGTCGTCGCGTGGGGGAGACTGGTTCGCACCAGTACGCTCCGTAGCACCAACCGCAACACCACACGTCGGAGTACCACTCCAGCAGGCCCGAGCCGCAACCGGGCCCGCAGCCTGTCCGAGGTTCTCACCCTGCCCCGCGGGCGGGTCTGTCACACGCAAGGGGATTCGCCCGTGAGTTTCTTCTCGAAGTTGTTCGGTCGCAACAAGGGCCGCGACGCGGCCGCCGTCGAGGCGCCGACCGCCCGGCACCGCCGGTCGGAGGACGAGCCCGCGGTGCCGGGCATGCGCCCCGCCCCCGAGGCCGGTCAGTACGCCGGTCAGCAGCTGTACCGGGACGGTGCCGCGCAGTACGCCGGGAATCCGGCGGGCTACGGCGCGTCGGTTGACCCCTCCGGCGACCCGCGCATAGGTTTCCCGTCAGGACCCTCAACCTCTGGTGGAGGGTTTGCCCCGGACCCGTACGCCGGGCACAACCCGTCGGGTGTGCCGCGCCAGGAGGCTGTGAACATGGCTGGCCCCACTCCGTGCCCCAGGTGCGGCAACCAGAACCCGGCCGCGGCCCGCTTCTGTTCCAACTGCGGTACGGCGCTGCGCGGCGGCCTGCTGCCGGAGGGGGCGGCGGAGACCACCTCGACGATCTCGATCTCCGGGCTGGAGTCCTACGACCCCTCCGCCACCACCGGCACCGGGACCACGCCGGCGCTGTCGGCCGAGGTGCTGTCGGCGATCGACGCGCTGCCGCCGGGCTCGGCGCTGCTGATCGTCCAGCGCGGTCCGAACTCGGGCAGCCGGTTCCTGCTGGACTCGGACGTCACCACGGCGGGGCGTCACCCGCAGGGTGACATCTTCCTGGACGACGTCACGGTCTCCCGCCGCCACGTGGAGTTCCGCCGCACCCCGGCCGGATTCAGCGTCGCGGACGTGGGCAGCCTGAACGGCACCTACGTCAACCGGGAGCGGATCGACGAGGTGCCGCTGAACAACGGCGACGAGGTGCAGATCGGGAAGTACCGGCTGGTGTTCTTCGCCGGCCACAACCGGGGGTACTGAAACCAACGTCGGCGGGAGCCCGAGTGAATACGAATACTCCTTCCTCTTCTCTCGGGGCGGCCAACCCTGCGTCGTCGTCCGGTCCGCAGGCGGACCGCGGCGGGCGCGGGGTGGTCGCGGCCCCCAGGCAGCCGGTCCGTCCGGACCGGCCCGCCGGCCGCCGGCGCGGCGGTGACGAACTGCTGAGCATCGGCGCGGTGCTGGCCTTCCTGCGCGACGACTTCCCCGAGGTGACCATCTCCAAGATCCGCTTCCTGGAGGCGGAGGGGCTGGTCGAGCCGCAGCGCACCCCCTCGGGGTACCGCAAGTTCAGCCCCGCCGACGTGGAGCGGCTGGCCTACGTCCTGCGGATGCAGCGGGACCACTACCTGCCGCTGCGGGTGATCCGCGAGCACCTGGACGCGATCGAGCGCGGTGAGGCCCCGCCCGCGCTGCCGGCCGCCGACGCCCGGCCCGGCCCGCTGGAGGAGGCCGACCGCGAGCTGGTGGCCTCGGCCGAGGTCGCGTCCGGGGTCCGGCTGGGGCGGGCCGAACTGCTGGCCGCCGCCGGGGCGGGGGAGCCCGAACTGGCCGAGTGGGAGGCGTACGGGCTGGTCATGCCGGGTCCGGACGGCGGGTACGACGGGGAGGCGCTCCAGGTGGCCCGGCTGGTGGCCGAACTCGGCCGGTACGGGCTGGAGCCGCGGCACCTGAGGGCGATGAAGGCGGCGGCGGACCGCGAGATCGCCTTGGTGGAGCAGGTGGTGGCGCCGCTGCGCCGGCACCGGAACCCGCAGACCCGGGCGCACGCGGAGGCCACCGCGCGGGAGCTGGCCACGCTGTCCGTACGGCTGCACGCGGCCATGGTCCAGGCCGGTCTGCGGCCCCGGTCCTAGACCGTGGGGACGCCCTCCGCGGGCCCGGTGCACCGCGCTGACCAGCGGCGTCGGCCCTGCGCTTTCATATCCGGGGTCGGAGCCATAGGGTTGCCTGTGTGAATGAGCTCGACGTCGTGGGTGTCCGGGTGGAGATGCCTTCCAACCAGCCGATCGTGCTGCTCCGGGAGGTCGGGGGAGATCGATACCTGCCGATCTGGATCGGCCCCGGCGAGGCGACCGCGATCGCCTTCGCCCAGCAGGGCATGACTCCGGTGCGCCCGCTGACGCACGACCTGTTCAAGGACGTCCTGGAAGCGCTCGGCCAGCAGCTCACCGAGGTCCGGATCACCGACCTGCGGGAGGGCGTGTTCTACGCCGAGCTGGTCTTCACCGGCGGGGTCGAGGTGAGCGCCCGGCCGTCCGACGCGATAGCGCTGGCCCTGCGCACCGGCACGCCGATCTACGGGAGCGAGGAGGTGCTCGCGGAGGCGGGCATCGCGATCCCGGACGAGCAGGAGGACGAGGTCGAGAAGTTCCGCGAGTTCCTCGACCAGGTGTCGCCCGAGGACTTCGGGGGCGGCGGCCCGCAGTAGGGCGAACGGCGGACGGGGCTGGTCAGCCCTTTTGCATGCCGTTTTGCCAAAATCCGTCCACCTACCCACACTAGGGGCACGAAAAACCACTCTCCTGAGTGATGTGGTTTGTCTGGCCCGGCGTGGCGATCGTTGACGGGTCATAGGGGACTGCCTACCGTCAGGAGTGGCTGTCCGGGTGGCCGATGCCCGCAGTCGGTTGCCCGCAGCACGAGTGGACGGAGGTAGGCATGAGCAGCACCGGCGATGACGCGGCCGTGGGAGGCCTGTGCTCCGTGCACGTGCCGCGCACCGCTCGCACCGTGTCGGACCTGCCCAGGATGAGCAGGTTCCCGGCCGTGCAGCCGGGCCAGCCCGCGATCGAGCGGCTGGCCCCGACGTCCGAACTGGTCGGCTTCCGCGGCCCGACGGCCTGTGCGGCGGCCGGCATCACGTACCGCCAGCTGGACTACTGGGCCCGCACCGGGTTGTTGGAGCCCAGCGTCCGCACGGCGTACCCGGCGACCAGTCAGCGCCTCTACAGCTTCCGCGACGTGCTGCTGTTGAAGATCGTCAAGCGGCTGCTCGACGCCGGCGTCTCATTGCAGAACATCCGGGTGGCCGTCGCCCATCTGCAGGCGGCCGAGCAGGCCGACCTGGCCGGGCTGACGCTGATGTCCGACGGTGCGACGGTGTACGAGTGCACCACGCCGCAGCAGGTGGTCGACCTGTTGAAGGGCGGTCAGGGCGTGTTCGGCATCGCGGTCGGAGCGGTCTGGCGGGAGCTGGAGTCGACCCTCGGGCGGCTGCACGCGGAGCGGACCGACACCGGTGAGACGCTGGTCGGTGACGATCCGGCGGACGAACTGGCGCAGCGGCGCAACCGGGCGGTCTGACCGGCAGCACTTCCACGGGGCCGTGGGCAGGAACGGGGAACCGTTCCGGCCCACGGCCTCGTCGTGTTGCCTGGTGAAACGATCGAGGGAGGGGCACGTGAAGGTCGGCACCGGGATATCGGAGTTGCTGCGGCGTCGGGCCGGCGGGGTGCGGGCGCGGCTGCGGGAGCGCCGTACGCAGCGCAGGGTCTTCCAGGCGACGACGCTGCTCTGCTCGCTCGCGCTGGCGCCCAGCGCCTGGCTGTGGGTCGGGGCGGGTGACCGGGTGGGCACGGTGGAGAGCGCGCCCTCGGCTCCGGTGGCGGTGGTCTTCGGCGCCGGGCTGGACCAGGGCAAGCCGTCGCCGTACCTGGAGCACCGGCTGGTGGCGGCACTGGACCTGTACCGGGAGGGCAAGGTCAAGGCCATCCTGGTGACCGGGGACAACGGGCGGATCGAGTACGACGAGCCGGACGCGATGTACCGCTACCTGACCGAGCACGGCGTCCCCGGGGACCGGGTGGTGCGGGACTACGCGGGCTTCGACACCTGGAACTCCTGCACCAGGGCGCACCGGATCTTCGGGGTGGACCGCGCGGTGCTGGTCAGCCAGGACTTCCACGTCCGTCGGGCGCTGGCGCTGTGCGAGGCGGCGGGGATCCGCTCGTACGCGGTCGGCGTGCCGGAACCGCACGACACCACCTGGCTGTACGGCGGGCTGCGGGAGGTCGCCGGGGCGGGCAAGGCGGCGGTGAACGTCTGGCTGCGGCCGGACCCGGCGTTCCTCGGGCCCAAGGAGGACGGCATCCCGAAGGCGCTGGCGGAGGCCGCGAAGCAGTAGCCGGGGGCGTGGGCGGGCGGGCGCCAGGCGTCGGCCGGGACCTCGGCCGGGTTCGTACGCACTGTCGGACCCGTGCGCGATGATCGGCGGGTGCGATCTCTGCCGAGCATCATCCACCTCGACATGGACGCCTTCTTCGCGGCGGTGGAGCAGGCGGCCAAGCCGAGCCTGCGCGGGAAGCCGGTGGTCGTCGGCGGGCTCGGCGGGCGCGGGGTGGTCTCCACGGCCTCGTACGAGGCGCGGCGGTTCGGGGTGCACTCGGCGATGCCGATGGCCCAGGCGCGGCGGCTGTGCCCCAACGCGGCCTTCCTGTCCGGGCGGTTCGAGGCGTACCGGCAGAACAGCGAGATCGTGATGGGACTGCTGCGCCAACTGTCGCCGCTGGTGCAGCCGTTGAGCCTGGACGAGGCCTTCGTCGACCTGATGGCCGGTCCGTACGGCCCGGTGCTGTCGGAGGCGGACCACGAGACCGGGGAGCGGCTGGTGCTGGCCCTGGCGGAGGACCTCAGGGCGGACATCCAGCGGCTCACCGGGCTGACCGGTTCGGTGGGGGCGGCGGGCTCCAAGCTGATGGCGAAGATCGCCTCCGAGCAGGCCAAGCCGGACGGGCTGGTGCTGGTCGAGCCGGGGCAGGAGCGGGCCGTGCTCGGCCCGATGCCGGTCCGGGCGCTGCCCGGGATCGGGCCGGCCACCGAGCAGGTGCTGCGCCGGGCCGGGTTGAGCACGGTGGCGGACCTCGCGGAGGCGGGGGAGGCGGAGCTGGTCCAGCTGCTCGGGCGGGCGCACGGCACCGGGATCTTCCACATGTCGACAGGGCTGGACGACCGGCCGGTGGTGGCCGACCAGGATGCCAAGTCCGTCTCGGTGGAGGACACCTACGAGGTGGACCTGGCCGACCGGGACCGGGTGCTGCGGGAGGTGGAGGCGCTCGCCGGGCGCTGCGTCCGGCGGCTGCGCTCGGCCGGGCGCTCGGGCCGGACGGTGGTGCTCAAGGTGCGGCGGTTCGACTTCTCGACGCTGACCCGCTCGGAGACCCTGGGCGGGCCCACCGACGACGCTGCGGTGATCACGGCGACGGCCCGGCGCCTCGCCGAGCAGGTGGACATCACCGGCGGGGTGCGGCTGCTCGGGGTGGGCGTGGCCCAACTGGCCGACTACACCCAGGAGGACCTCTTCGCGCAGGCGCTGCGGGAGGAGGCGGCGGAGCACGCCGAGGTGGCCGAGGCGGCGGTGGCCGAGGAGGAGCCGGAGGAGGTCGTGGTGCGGCGCTGGATGCCCGGACAGGACGTCCGGCACGCCGAGCTGGGGCCGGGGTGGGTCCAGGGCAGCGGAGTGGGGCGGGTGACGGTGCGGTTCGAGACGCCGTGGAGCGGGCCGGGCCGGGTGCGGACCTTCGCGGTGGACGATCCGGCGCTGGAGCCGGCCCGGCCGCTGCCGCTGCGGCAGCCGGAGGAGCCGGACGCGGACGGGGCTGAGGCGTAGGGGGCTGAGGGACGGTGCCCGAGGCGGGCGGGCGCGGTAGCGGCCCGGGAACGCGGAACGGCCCCACCCGGTAGGAAGTACCGGGTGGGGCCGCATACCGTGCCGGGCCCCGGACGGTCGCGATGCCCTCGCGACCGGGCTGAGGCCCGGGCCCGTGCGTCCTGTCCCTGAACGCGCGGGCCGGACGCCTCGTCAGGCGTCGGTCTTGGCCAGCTCGGGGCTGGAGTCCTGCCGGGCCGCGCCGCCGGCGACGGTGACGGCCGGCTTGGTGGTGCGGATCAGGAAGGGGACGACGCCGGCGATGACGCAGACGACGGCCGTGACCCAGAACGCGTGCTTGTAGGCGTCCAGGGTGGGCAGCAGCACCGGGATCTTGATCGGGAGCTTCATGGTGTCGCCGGTCAGGATGGCGGTCATCACGGCGGTGCCGATCGCGCCACCGACGGTGCGCAGCACGGAGTTCATGCCGTTGGCGATGCCGCTCTGCTCGACCGGGACGGCGCCGTTGATGAAGGCGGGCATCGCGGCGAAGGCGAGACCGATACCGAGGCCGAAGATCGCGGAAGCGGTGTAGATGTCGCCCTCGGCGCTGTGCCGCAGGGCCAGGTAGGCCATCGCGATCGCGCCGAGGACGCCACCGAGGACCAGCGGCAGGCGCGGGCCGCGGCGGGCGATCATCAGGGCGCCGATCGGGGCGGCGACCATCGAGCCGATCGCGGACGGCAGCAGCATCACGCCGGCGTGCAGCACGGTCGCGGTGAAGCCGTAGTGGGCCAGCTTCTCCGGGGTCTGGGCGAAGTTGCTGATGACCATGAACGAGCCGTACATGCCGAAGCCGATCAGCAGGCCGGCCAGGTTGGTGAAGGCGACGGCCGGGCGGCCCATCATCTTGAGGTCCACCAGCGGGTGGGCGACCTTGGTCTCGATGACGCCCCAGATCAGGGCGACCACCGCGGCGACGGCGAACAGGCCGAGGGTCTTGGTGGAGGTCCAGCCCCAGTGGTTGCCCTGGCTGACCGCGACCAGCAGGGCGGAGAGCCAACCGGCCAGGGTGAGCGCGCCGAGCGGGTCGGCGCCGCCCTCCTTGTCGGTCACCGGGTCGGTCGGGACCCGGAAGGCGACCAGGGCGATGGCGAGCAGGCCGAAGGCCAGGCCCATCCAGAAGATCGACTTGTAGTTCCAGTGCTCCAGCAGCAGGCCGGTCGCGACCAGGCCGAGGCCGGAGCCGACGCCCATCGAGGCGCTGATGGCGGCGACGCCGCCGGTCACCTTCTGCTTGGGCAGCTCGTCACGGACGATGCTGATCGCCAGCGGCATCACGCCACCGCCGGCGCCCTGGAGGACGCGGGCGACGATCAGCCAGGTGAAGGAGTGGGTGCAGACGGCCAGCGCCGAACCGGCGATCAGGCCGGCCAGCGAGATCAGCAGCATGGGCTTGCGGCCCCGGAGGTCGCCGAAGCGGCCCAGCAGGGGAGTCAACACGGCCGCGGACAGCAGGTTGGCGGTCATCAGCCAGGTGATGTTCGACCCGGAGACGTCCAGTTCCTTGGCCAGCGACGGCAGGATCGGGACGACCGCGGTCTGCACCACGCTGAAGGACAGCATCGCCAGGATGAGGGCCGGCAGGACCCGGGCGTTGCTCTGCTTCTCGGCCGCAGTGGTGGGCTGTGGTGCCTCACTCACGGTTGCTTCCTCCCGTACATAGTGAATGAACTCAAGTAACTGTGCGGGTGGATAGTTCATGATGTCAAATATCGAGTGGTTAAGGTTTGGCAAAGTGGGGAACTACGGCGCAACACGAGGGCCCCGGACCGGAGTCCGGGGCCCTCGTGGAACGGGCGGAGATCGGGGAGGTCAGGCCAGCGGGCGCAGGGCGGCGGGCCGGGGGCCGTCGGCCGCGTGGACGAGCGCCTCGCCCGCCTCGGCCGGTGCGGTGGCGGCCGTGTCGTCGTGGACCTCGACGTGCTCGCGGCGGAGCTCGTCCCGGACCACCTCCTCCTCCGTGTAGCGCTCCACCACCAGGCGGACCCGCTCGATCGGGGCGAGGTACTTGCGGACCACCGGCCGCTCCTCACGGAGGGTCACCTCCTCGACCGCCTCGTCGATCTCCTTCTCGGTCAGCGAGGCCAGCTCGGCCTCGCCGACCGGCATCCGCTCCACCCGGACCCGCTCGCGGACCACCGGGACGCGGCGCTCGACCTGCTCGCTGGTCACGTACTTGCGCAGCTTCGCGGTGCCCAGCACGTGCCACTTGGTGGTGATGTCCAGCCGCTCCTCGCGGCAGGTGATCTCGACCGGGCCGCTGGGGGCCGAGGAGGCGGCGGTGCCGTTCGCGGCCGGGGTGGTCGCGGCGGGCTGCGGCTTCGGCTCGGCCAGGTGGGCGGCGGCCGGCGCGAGGACGGTGCCGTTGGCGATCGGTGCGGGGGTGCTGAGGGTCCGCACGTGGGCCTCCGTGGCGGTGTCGGTGCTGGTGTGTGTCGTGCCGGTGCTGGTCATGGTGGTCGTGCCCGTCGCGGTCGCGGTCGCGGCCGGGGCGGGGTCGGGGTCGGGGGAGTGGAAGGCGATCGGCTTGGCGGCCGCGGCGGCCGTGGTGGTGCCGAAGTCGAGGTCCGGCCGGTCGTCCCGGGCGGGCTCCGTGGTGGCCGGACGGCCGTCCGCGGGGGTGTCGAGGCCGTAGTAGCGGTAGAGCTGGAGCTCCTGGGCCGGCGACAGGTGCTGGCCCACGCCGAAGTCCGGCGAGTCCTTCACCAGCGACTTGTCGTACGGCACCCGGAGCTCCTCGCCGGAGAACTCGCTCGTGGTGAGCGGGACGAAGGCGTCCCGGCCGAAGATGCCGGTGCGGACGGCCGCCCACTCCGGATGCCCGGTGGCGTCGTCCAGGTACACCTCGTCCACCGTGCCGATCTTGTCCCCGTTGCGGTCGACCGCCTTGTGGCCGATGAGGTCCCTGGGGTCGATGTCGGTCTGCACTCTTTCCTCCAAGCGCTGCGCCTGCGGAACTCCCGCAGGTGAGGCGGCCGGAGCACCCGTCCCGTCCGCCACTTCACACCAAAAGCCATCAATCGGACGCGCGCGACCGGGGTGCGCCGGACGGGCTTCGCGCTGGGCCGTCCGGGGGACGCGCGTAGACCCGGAGTGACCGGACGCACCCGTGATCGGAAGCCCTCCCGCTGGTACCCTGGGCCGCGACCGCCGAGCCCGCTCGGGAGAGTCCCCGACAGTGAAAACCGCTGGTCGGGGCGCCGAAGGAGCAACTCCTCCCCGGAATCTCTCAGGCATCCGTACCGTGCGGGATAGGTCACTCTGGAAAGCAGGGCAGGACCGCCGGCGCGGGAGCCGACGATCACCACCCTCACCGACGGTGCAAGCCGACGGCGCGCCATCGCGCGGCGTGCGGGCGAAGCTCTCAGGTCCCGATGACAGAGGGGGAGGCCTTTCGGGTCCGCCCGCCCAGGTCGGTCCGCTGTCCGCAGCGGCGCGACCGGCCGGCGTGCGTACCCCCGCCGGTCCGTGACCAGGAGGCCTCGACCACCATGAACGCCCAGCCGAACGCGGGACGCCCCACCAGCGCCTCGACCCTCACCGAGCTTGAGCTGGCCAGCCCCTTCGAGAACCGCCACATCGGCCCCGACGCCGCCGCGCAGGAGAAGATGCTGGCCTCCGTCGGCTACGGCTCGCTGGACGAGCTCGCCGCCACCGCCGTTCCCGAGGCGATCCGCTCCATCACCGCCCTGGACCTGCCCGCCGGCCGCAGCGAGGCGCAGGTCCTCGCCGAGCTGCGCGAGCTGGCCGGCCGCAACCAGGTGCTCCAGCCGATGATCGGCCTGGGCTACTACGGCACCTTCACCCCGCCGGTGATCCTGCGCAACGTCATGGAGAACCCGGCCTGGTACACCGCGTACACCCCGTACCAGCCGGAGATCTCGCAGGGCCGCCTGGAGGCCCTGCTCAACTTCCAGACCCTGGTCTCCGACCTGACCGGTCTGCCCACCTCCGGCTCCTCGCTGCTGGACGAGGGCACCGCGGCCGCCGAGGCGATGGCGCTGGCCCGCCGCGTCACCAAGGTCAAGGGCGGCGTCTTCCTGGTCGACGCCGAGACCCTGCCGCAGACCGTCGCGGTGATCAACACCCGCGCCGTGCCGACCGGCGTCGAGGTCGTCGTCGCCGACCTGTCCGAGGGCATCCCGGCCGAGATCGCCGAGCGCGGCGTCTTCGGCGTGCTGCTGCAGTACCCGGGCGCCACCGGCGTGGTCCGCGACCTCACCGCGGTGATCGAGCAGGCGCACGGCCTGGGCGCGATCGTCGCCGTCGCCGCCGACCTCCTGGCGCTGACCCTGCTCAAGTCCCCGGGCGCGCTGGGCGCCGACATCGCCTGCGGCACCTCGCAGCGCTTCGGCGTCCCGATGGGCTTCGGCGGCCCGCACGCCGGCTACCTCTCGGTGCGCGCCGAGTACGCCCGCTCGCTGCCCGGCCGCCTGGTCGGCGTCTCCGTCGACGCCGACGGCAACCGCGCCTACCGCCTGGCCCTGCAGACCCGCGAGCAGCACATCCGCCGCGAGAAGGCCACCAGCAACATCTGCACCGCCCAGGTGCTGCTCGCCGTGATGGCCTCGATGTACGCCGTCTACCACGGCCCGGACGGCCTGGCCGACATCGCCCGCCGCACCCACCGCTACGCCGCCGCCCTCGCCGAGGGCCTGCGGGCCGGCGGCGTCGAGCTGCTGCACGGCGAGTTCTTCGACACCGTCACCGCCGTCGTCCCGGGCCGCGCCGCCGAGATCGCCGCCGCCGCCCGCGCCAACGGCATCAACGTGTTCCAGGACGGCGAGGACCGGATCTCGGTCTCCGCCGACGAGACCACCACCCGCGAGCACCTGGCCGGCGTCTGGGCCGCGTTCGGCGTCCCCGCGGTCGAGGTCGCCGAGGCCGCCGACGCGCTGCCGGCCGCGCTGCTGCGCGAGGACGAGTACCTGACCCACCCGGTCTTCCACAGCCACCGCTCGGAGACCGCCATGCTGCGCTACCTGCGCCGCCTCTCGGACCGGGACTACGCGCTGGACCGCGGCATGATCCCGCTGGGCTCCTGCACCATGAAGCTCAACGCCACCACCGAGATGGAGGCGGTGACCTGGCCGGAGTTCGGCCAGCTGCACCCCTTCGCGCCGGTCGACCAGGCCGCGGGCTACCTGACCCTGATCCGCCAGCTGGAGCAGCAGCTCGTCGAGGTCACCGGCTACGACGCCGTCTCGATCCAGCCGAACGCCGGCTCCCAGGGCGAGCTGGCCGGCCTGCTGGCCGTCCGGGCCTACCACCACGCCAACGGTGACGCCCAGCGCGACGTCTGCCTGATCCCGTCCTCGGCGCACGGCACCAACGCCGCCTCCGCGGTGATGGCCGGCATGCGCGTGGTCGTGGTGAAGACCCTGGTCGACGGCGACGTGGACGTCGAGGACCTCAAGGCCAAGATCGAGCAGCACCGCGACAACCTGTCGGTGCTGATGGTCACCTACCCGTCGACCCACGGCGTGTACGAGACCCAGATCACCGACATCTGCGCCCTGGTGCACGAGGCCGGCGGCCAGGTGTACGTCGACGGCGCCAACCTGAACGCCCTGGTCGGCCTGGCCAAGCCGGGCAAGTTCGGCGCGGACGTCTCGCACCTGAACCTGCACAAGACCTTCTGCATCCCGCACGGCGGCGGCGGCCCGGGCGTCGGCCCGGTCGCGGTGCGCGCCCACCTGGCGCCGTACCTGCCGAACCACCCGCTCCAGGAGGAGGCCGGCCCGGCCACCGGCGTCGGCCCGATCTCGGCCGCGCCGTGGGGCTCGGCGGCGATCCTGCCGATCTCCTGGGCGTACGTCCGGCTGATGGGCGGCGAGGGCCTCAAGCACGCGACCCAGGTCGCCGTGCTGAACGCCAACTACATCGCCAAGCGCCTCGCGCCGCACTTCCCGGTGCTCTACACCGGCCCGGGCGGGCTGGTCGCGCACGAGTGCATCATCGACCTGCGCCCGCTGACCAAGGAGACGGGCGTGACGGTGGACGACATCGCCAAGCGCCTGATCGACTACGGCTTCCACGCGCCGACGATGTCCTTCCCGGTGGCCGGCACGCTGATGATCGAGCCGACCGAGTCCGAGGACCTGCACGAGATCGACCGGTTCTGCGACGCGATGATCGAGATCCGCGGCGAGATCGACAAGGTCGGCTCGGGCGAGTGGGCGGCCGACGACAACCCGCTGCGCAACGCCCCGCACACCGCCGCCGTGCTGGCCGGCGACTGGGCGCACGGCTACTCGCGGCAGGAGGCGGTCTTCCCGGCGGGCGTGAACCCGGCGGACAAGTACTGGCCGCCGGTGAGCCGGATCGACGGCGCGTACGGCGACCGCAACCTGGTCTGCTCCTGCCCGCCGCTGGACGAGTACGGCGTCTGATCGACCGCGCAGGAACAAGGCAGGGCCCCGGCAGAACGTTTCTGCCGGGGCCCTGCCCTTGTGTGCTGTCCGGGTGTCGGACGGGTTACCGCGTGGGCTCGGGCCGTGGCGGCGCGGGCGGCGGGGCGGCGTGGGCTCAGGCTGCGTGGGCGACCGGGCGGCGCGGGGCGATCACCCGGCCGTCGGGCAGCAGTTCTCCGGTGTCCTCGAACAGGAGGACGCCGTTGCAGAGCAGGCTCCAGCCCTGCTCCGGGTGGCAGGCCACCGGCTCGGCCGCTTCGCGGTCCTCGGACTCGGCCGTCGGGCACTCAGGACGGTGCTGGCACATACGCGTACCCTCGCTTCGCTCTGCGATCCTCCCCGTGGTGCGGTTCCCGGAGGTCGAGCCGTCCGGGGCCGCCGTGGTGGTCGGATCCTGTCCGCGTGCCGGCCAGGTTTGGCCAGCACTCAAGTGGGTAGGACAGGGGGTCCTTCCACGCTGGTTCCCAGTGTCGGCATCTGCGGACGCGCGCGCAGCAATTTCGTGACATGCGCCACAACTCCGGGGCAGAGATCACCCGTTCAGGTGGGGCCGGGGAGAAATCGCGCACCAGTGGGCCAGTCGGGGCATGGCCCGAGAGGGCCATGGCGGATGGCCCGTCCGGGTAGTGGCCGTTCGGGTGAGGGCGGCGGGCGGGGCGGGCGCGGCGAAGGGCCGCCGGGCGCGGTGCCCGACGGCCGGTGCGGTGCGCGTCCTCAAGGGGAGCCGAGCAGCAGGGATCCGGCCAGCGGGGCGCGGGCGAGCAGCGGGAGCAGCTCGGCGGCCGGGTAGGCGCGGTGCGCGGTGACCCCGAGCGGGGCCGGGGCCAGCGGGATCAGCAGGTCGGCGGACGGGCCGGCGTCGGGGCTGTGCAGCCAGAGCGCGGTGGCGTACTGGCCGGGGAAGGTGAGCAGCCGGGGCTGGCGGCGGGAGCGGGAGCCCTGGGCGAGCTGCCAGGCCTCGCGCAGTGCCCGGACGGTGGAGGAGAGGTACGGGCCGGCGGTGAAATGGGAGAAGGTGTGGCCCTCGGGGCTCTGCACCACCTCGGCGGCGGCGGCCACGTCGGGGCCGTCCTTGATCAGGAACCGCCAGCCGGTGCGCCGGGCGGCGGGCAGCTCGGGGCGCGGGCCGTCCAGGACGTGCACCGCGAGCGGGTGCGCGGGGAGCAGTGGACCGGTCGGGTGACGCAGCGCGGCGGCGGCGGGCTGGCGCAGCGCGGTCTCCGAGTCGAGCGCGCCCAGGACCGCGCGCAGGGCACTCGGTGGGGGCTGGGGGGTCTGCAGGGTCATGGCGGGGTCCGCCTCTCCAAGCGAGATCGGCGTGCGAGTGCGGCATACCGGCGCGGCTCGGTGCGTCCACGGTGACGGGGGCCGGCCTTGTCCGGTTGTGCAGGATCGCGGCGCCGGCGCGGTCTCCGCCGTCGATGAGGGACTCGGGGCGGGAGCGGACCGGCCGGAGCGCAGTGCGAACTCAGCGGCTTCATCGAACAAATGCGCAGGGTGATCTGTTTATCACAGGCGGTGGCGGCGGGCAAGTCTGCAGATGACCTGAATTCCCGTCAGATGCCTTGCAATGCAAGCCAGTACAAGCATTCGGGTATCGATCTTCGAGGTGGGCATGATGCTGGCACGGTCGACCGGCCGGGTGTCTCAGGAGGAGGGGACCGTGGGCGAGAAGGTCGTGGCGACACGGGCGGATCTGGCGGACCGGCAGCAGTACCGGCTCAAGCTCCAGGCCTGCCTCGACGCGCTCGGGCGGATGCTGCGCGAGGACCGCTTCGACCGGCCGCGGGCCGTGATGGGGCTGGAGATCGAGCTCAACCTGGCCGACGAACAGGGCCTGCCGGTCATGCGCAACGCCCAGGTGCTGAGCGCGATCGGGTCCAGCGACTTCCAGACCGAACTGGGCCAGTTCAACATCGAGGTCAACATCGTGCCGCACCGGCTCTGCGGGCACGTCTTCGAGGAACTGCGCGAGGAGATCGACACCGGGCTGCGGTACGCCGACCGGCAGGCGGCCGAGGCCGGCGCCCGGATCGTCATGGTGGGCATCCTGCCGACCCTGGAGAACGACCACACCGGGCTGGACGCGATGAGCCACAACCAGCGCTACAGCCTGCTCAGCGACCAGATCCTGGCCGCCCGGGGGGAGGACATCGCGCTGGACATCGAGGGCGTGGAGCACCTCCAGCTGGAGTCCATCACGATGGTCGCCGAGGCCGCCGCGACCTCGCTGCAACTGCACCTCCAGGTGACCCCGGAGCGGTTCTCCTCGGTGTGGAACGCCGCCCAGGCGATCTGCGGGCCGCAGCTGGCGCTCGGCGCAAACTCCCCCTTCCTGTTCGGACGGGAGCTGTGGCGGGAGACCCGGCCGGTGCTCTTCCAGCAGGCCTGTGACACCCGTTCGGCGGAGCTCAAGGCCCAGGGCGTGCGCCCGATCACTTGGTTCGGCGAGCGCTGGGTGGACTCGGCGTACGACCTGTTCGAGGAGAACCTGCGCTACTTCCCGGCGCTCCTGCCAATCTGCGACGACGAGGACCCGCTCAAGGTGCTGGCCTCCGGCGGCGCGCCCAGGCTCGCCGAGATGCGGCTGCACAACGGCACCATCTACCGCTGGAACCGCCCGGTGTACGACGTCTCCGGCGGGGTCGCGCACCTGCGGGTGGAGAACCGGGCGCTGCCGGCCGGGCCGACGGTGGCCGACACGCTGGCCAACGCCGCCTTCTACTACGGGCTGGTGCGGGTGCTCGCCGAGCAGCCCCGGCCGGTCTGGACCCGGCTGCCGTTCGAGCGGGCGGACGAGAACTTCCGCCAGGGCGCCCGGTACGGCATCGACGCGGTGTTCCAGTGGCCGCGCCCCGGCCGGGCCGGCCGCGGCGGCGGGCTGCAGACGGTGTCGGCGGTCGACCTGGTGCTCAACGAGCTCCTCCCGATGGCCTACCAGGGGCTGGACGAGTGGGGAGTGGAGCCCGCCGACCGGGACCGCTACCTGGGGATCATCGAGCAGCGCTGCCTGCGCCGCACCAACGGCGCCGCCTGGCAGAGCGCCACCTTCCACCGGTTGCGCGAGCAGTACGGCATGGACCGCCCGGCCGCGCTCGCCGCGATGACCAGGCGCTACGCCGAGCACATGCGCGGCGGCGAACCGGTGCACACCTGGCCGGTGGGCTGAGCCCGCCGCTGTGTCAGGATGATCGCCCCGGTCGTCGGCCGACGACCGGAGCGACCGTCCGTCCGCTGGAGCACCCGTGACGACCCGCCCGACCGTGCCGGAGACCGTGCGGCCCGACCGACGCCTGCTCGGCGTGGAACTGCTGGTCGTCCTCGGCCTCTCGCTCGGGGCCAGCGGGATCAGCGCGCTGATCAGCTTCGCGGGCTCGCTCACCGAACCGCTCCAGCTCGGGCAGCAGGTCGCCACCCTGAACGGCTCGCGCGCGCCCGGGCGGCCCTGGCTGGACCTGGTCTGGCAGCTGTACTACATCGGACGCGGGCTGATGCCGGTGGTGCTGGTCGGCTACCTGCTGGTGCGCGAGGGCGCCTCGCTGCGGGTGCTGGGCTTCGACCTGCGGGAGAAGCTGCGCGACCTGGGCCGGGGCGCGGCCGTCGCGGCGGCGATCGGCGGCTCCGGGCTGGTGCTGTACCTGGCCTCGCAGGCGGCCGGGTACAACCTGACGGTGGCGCCCTCCGGACTGCCGGACGTGTGGTGGCGGGTGCCGGTGCTGGTGCTGTCGGCCTGGCAGAACGCGATCCTGGAGGAGGTCGTCGTCCTCGGCTACCTGCTGCGCCGGCTGGGGCAGCGGGGATGGTCCTGGCCGGCGGCGGTGGTGGCCAGCTCGGTGCTGCGCGGCTCGTACCACCTGTACCAGGGGGTCGGCGGGCTGGTCGGCAACATGGTGATGGGGGCGGTGTTCTGCCTGCTGTACCGGCGCTGGGGGCGGGTGATGCCGCTGGTGGCGGCGCACGCGCTGATCGACACGGTGGCCTTCGTCGGGTACGCGCTGCTCGCCGGGCACGTCAGCTGGCTGCCGACCCCCTGACCGGTGATCCCGGCAGGGCCTGGCTGCGCGGCGGGCGGGCGAGCAGCCGGTCGACGTGCCGGCGCTCCAGGCCCCGGCCGGGGTCGATCGGCAGCAGCAGGCGGTCCCGGCGCCACAGCGAGCGGCGGACCAGCCGGGACGGGATGACGTCGTCCACCCAGGCGAACGGGCGGCCCTCGGCGTAGCGCAGCAGCGGTGCCCACTTGCGGGCGGAGAACAGCTGCATCAACGGGACGTGCGGGTCGCCGGGTTGCTGGACGTACCCGGTGAAGCGGACGAAGGGGAGCGGGTCCAGGCCGATCGCCGGGGCGATGTGGGTGTTGGCGTGCTCCTCCCAGGTGGTGGCCCAGACCAGCTCGTACGTCCCGGCGAGTTCGCGCAGCCAGGCGCCGTGCTCGGCGGAGAGCAGGACGGCGTAGCCGAGCAGGGTGTGGGTGTCGAACCCGGCGTCCGGAGGCGGGCAGACCGGGTTCAGCACCCCGTCGACGTCCAGGAACAGCAGTGGCTTCGGCACCGGTGGGCCCCCAAGTGGATGGATCTTCCTACCCGGTCGGACGAACCGTCGGCCCCGATGGTTGCTTTCCGACGGGCGCACGCGGGGCGCACAGGGCGCTCACGGCGCGGGCGCGGGTTCGCCGGCGGGCACCGGTGCGTCCGGGGTGCTTCCCCGCGGGTCGCGGCGGGAGAGCCGGCGGATCTGCGGGTCGATCAGGACGACGGCGCTCAGCAGCAGGCACAGCGCCGCGCAGGCCCACAGCGCGCCGGACAGGCCGAGCGCGGCCGCGGCCGGGCCGGCCAGCGCGGTGCCGACCGGGGCCAGCGAGTAGGAGCCGAGCTCGTCGTACGCGGAGACCCGGGAGAACATCTCCTCCGGGATCTCCTGCTGGAGCACGACCATCCAGTTGACGCCGAAGACCGTGACGCCGACCCCGGACAGGAACATCGCGGCGATCAGCAGCGGCAGCGGGGCGCCGGCGGCCAGGGCGAGGGCCGGGGCGCCGAACAGGAACACGCCCCAGTTGCCGACCAGCAGGATCCGGCGGGGGCGCCAACGGGCCATCAGCAGGCCGGTGACGACCAGGCCGACGCCGTACGCGGACATCGCCAGGCCCCAGGCGCCCGCGCCGCCCAGGCGTTCGTCGGCCACCGTCGGCCCGTACACCGCCTCGACGGTGTTGATGCAGGCCACCATGACGGCGAACTGCAGCACGATCACCCACAGCCAGCGGCGGGAGGCGAACTCCCGCCAGCCCTCGCGCAGGTCGCGCAGCATGCCGCCGCCGGAGGGGGCGGGCGCGGACTCGGGCTCCAGGAAGAAGCGCAGGGAGGCGGCGACCAGGAAGCAGAGGGCGTCCAGGGCCAGCACCCAGCCGGGGCCGACGGCGGCGGTGAGCGCCCCGCCGAGGGCGGCGCCGCCGATCTGGGAGGCGTTCAGGCCCATCCGGAAGACCGCGAAGGCGCGGGCGGCGTGCTCCTGGGGGACGGCCTGCATGATCATGCCGCCGGCCGCGGGGGAGTAGAGGGCGTAGCCGGCGCCGCCGGCGGCGGAGAGCACCAGCAGCTGCCACAGCTGGACGTTCCCGGCCAGCACCAGGGCGGCCAGCACGGCCTGGGAGGCGCCGCTGAACAGGTTGGCGGCGACCATCACGTGGTGGCGCGGGAGCCGGTCGGCGAGGGTGCCGCCGACCAGCAGGAACAGCACGGTCGGCAGCAGCCGCGCGGCGGTGACGTAGCCCACCTCGGTGGCGCCGCCGCCGTTGCCGAGGACGGCGAAGGCGGTGGCGATGGGGGCGCCGGCGTTGCCGAGGCCGCTGATCACGGTGGCGGCGGTCTGGATGCGAAAGTTGCGGCTCGCCCAGGTGGGGCGGCGGGGGAGTGGGGTCGGCACCCGGGTGACTATGGTCGGAGTTCGTACCGGTGTCATCCGGATTTCGCGCCCGAACCGGTGGGGGCGGGCGGCGGCGGGTGGGGCGGGGCGCCGGGGGCCGGTGGGGCGTCGGGCGCTGGCGGGGCGGGGCGTCAGCCCAGGTGGCCCCAGAGGAAGGTGAGGGTACGGCGCCAGGCGATCCGGGCCTGGAGGGCGTCGTAGGTGCCCAGCGGGTTCTCGTCGTTCATGAAGGCGTGCCCGGCCGGGTAGAAGTGGATCTCGGGGCGGACGTCGGTGGCCTCGCCGATCCGGGTGGCTGCCTCGTCCACGTCGGCCATCGGGATCGAGCCGTCGAGTTCGCCGAAGTGGCCGAGGACGTGGGCGGTCAGGCCGCGGTAGTCGAAGTCGGGGTCCGCCGGGAGGCCGTAGAAGGGGACCGCGGCGGCCACGGCGTCGCCGGCCCGGGCCGCCAGCATCAGGGCGAAGCCGCCGCCCATGCAGAAGCCGACCGCGCCGACCGCGTCGCCGACCACGCCGTCCAGCGCGAGCAGGTGGCCGACGGCGCCGGAGAGGTCCTCGACGGCCCGCTCGACCGGGAGTTCGCGCTTGAGCCGGGCCGCCTCGGCGCCGTCGTGGGTGGTGGTGCCGCCGAAGAGGTCGGGGGCCAGCACGGTGAAGCCTTCGGCGGCGAAGCGGTCGGCCATGTCCGCGACGTGCGAGGTGAGCCCCCACCACTCCTGGACCACCACCAGGCCCGGTCCGACGCCCTGCGGAGGGCGGGCCAGGTACCCGTGCGCGGTGCGGCCGTTGCTCGGGAAGCTGACGTTCTGCCGGGGGCCGCCGTGGTCGGGCATGGCTTCCTCTCGGTGGGTCGGGCCGGTCGGGGCTGGGCCGTTCGGCGGTCGGGCCGTTCGGTGGGTCGGGCCGTCTGCGGCGGGGAGCGGGAGGGCGGGGCCGGTCAGCCCATCTCCTCCAGGGCGCGGCCCTTGGTCTCCTTGATGCAGAAGGCCACGAACGGGATGGAGAGCAGCGCGAAGGCCGCGTAGATGACGTACGTCGCGGAGAGGTTCCAGTCGGCGAGGTCCGGGAAGCTGACCGTGATCGCCCAGTTGGCGATCCACTGGGCCGAGGCCGCGACCGACAGGGCCAGCGCCCGGATCCGGTTGGGGAACATCTCGCCGAGCAGCACCCAGACCACCACGCCCCAGGAGAAGGCGAAGCAGAGCACGAACACGTGGGCGGCGACCAGGGCGACGGTGGCGTGGGTGTTGTCCAGGGTCGCGGTGTCGCCGGTGCCGTGCCGGTAGGAGAACGCCCAGGCGGCGGTGCCCAGCGCGGCCGCCATGCCGATCGAGCCGGCCAGGGCCAGCGGCTTGCGGCCGATCCGGTCCACCAGGGCCATCGCGATCACCGTGCCGATCACGTTGACGATGGAGGTGGAGAGGCTGATCAGCAGCGAGTTGGACTCGTTGATGCCGACCGACTGCCAGAGCAGGGAGGAGTAGTAGAAGATCACGTTGATGCCGACGAACTGCTGGAACACCGAGGCGCCGATGCCGATCCAGACGATCGGCAGCAGGCCGAAGCGGCCGCCGAGCAGGTCCTTGAGCCGGGGCTTGTGGGCGGATTCCAGCACCGCGCGGATCTCGGCGACCCGGGCGTCCAGGTCGACGTCCTCGCCCTCGACCTCGACCAGCACCTTGCGGGCCTGCTCCTCGCGGTGGTCGGCGATCAGGAAGCGCGGCGACTCCGGGATGGAGAGCGCCATCAGCCCGTACACCAGGGCCGGGATGGTCTCGACGCCGAGCATCCACTGCCAGGCCTGGATGCCGCCGAGGTGGCCGGTGGACTCGCCGCCGGCGGCCTGGTTGAGCGCGTAGTTGGCGAGCTGCGAGACGGTGATGCCGAGCACGATCGCCATCTGCTGGAAGGAGGCGAGCCGGCCGCGGTAGGCGGTCGGCGCGACCTCGGCGATGTAGGTCGGCGCGATCACCGAGGCGATGCCGATCGCGACGCCGCCGACCACGCGCCAGCTCGCGAGGGCCTCGATGTTCGGCGGGAACATCGAGCCGATGCCGCTGGCCGCGAACAGCACGGCGGCCAGCAGCATGGTGCGCACCCGGCCGAAGTGGTCGGCCAGCCGGCCGGCGACCACCGCGCCGGCGGCCGAGCCGAGCAGCGCGATGGCCACCACGAAGGCGGTGGTGCCGTGGCCCACCGCGAAGTGCTTCTGGATGCCCGTCACGGCGCCGTTGATCACGGCGCTGTCGTAGCCGAACAGGAAGCCGCCCATCGCGGCGGCCGCCGAGATGAAGATCACGTGCCCGAGGTGGGCCTCGCCGGAGGCCCGCTGGTGATGGACTGTGGACACGCGCGCTCCCCGGGTGGACGGGCCCGCCCCGACGGCTGGGCAGGACTCGTCTCACATTCGAGCAGCGCGGCGGCCGACCCGCCCGAGTTGGGGACCGATCGGGTGAAACGGGGTCAGTCGGCGGCGCGCGCGGTGGCCGTGCGCCGCTCCTGGAGCCGCTCCTGACGTCGGCGGTGGCGCCGCAGCAGTTGGGTGCGGGCGGCGGCGTCCTGGTCCCGGCGGAGCGCCGGGGCGTCCGCGCGCTCGGCGAGCCGCCCGGCGATCGCGTGCTGTTCGGCGGCCGGCTTCTTGTCGTCGTACTTGAACTTGGCGCGCACCTCGCGGACCGTCAGTCGGAGCCCGCGCAGGCCGGGCAGCAGCCGGCCGAACTCCGTCCGGCCGGGGACCACCCGGACCTCAGGGGTCTCCGGCTGGAAGTGCGCCAGCTGGCGGTTGAGGATCTCCGCCTTGCCCTCGGCGGACTCCACCACCTCGGCGGTGCAGTGGAAGTGCACCGAGGCGTAGTAGCTGGTGGGCGTGCCGGGCTCGCCGCGCCAGTGGCCGGGCGCGAAGGCGTAGCCGTCGGTGACCGCCAGGGTGACGTTCGGGTCGGCGCGGACGGCGGTCAGCAGCGGGTTGGGCGTGGCGAGGTGGAGCAGGATCTCGCCGCCCTCCTCGTCCAGCAGGAAGTGGGTGGGGACGAGCACCGGGCCCTCGTCGGGGCCGCCGTTGGCGGCGAGCAGGCCGAAGTCGCGGCCCTCGGCCAGCCAGGCGCGCCACTCCTCCTCGTCACCTCGGTCCCAGGACCTGATCAGCATCGGACGGCCTTCCTCAGCGGGGGTAGCGGCGCATGTGCGCGGGCAGCGGGACGTTCGGGTCGTGCGCCTCGGGGGCGCCGTAGGCGGTGCTGACCGGGACGGTGCCGGACCAGTACGGCAGGTCGGCGTCGGCCGGGTCGTCGGCGGCGCCGTCCGAGCGGGTCTTCGCCGAGACCTCGTCCAGCTCCAGCCGGAGCACGGCGGTGGCGGCGAGCTCCTTGGGGTTGGCCGGGCGGATCTCGCCGGAGCGGCCGGGGACGACCTGGTCGACGATGGCGGCCAGCGCGACGTCCAGCTCCTCGGGGTCGGTGACCTCGTAGTACGTCCGCTTGGACGACAAGACAACCAATATGAACTAGTTCTCTAATACACATATGACCCTCCCC
>NZ_JBHZCY010000125.1:0-27405 GCF_042786665.1 Kitasatospora sp. NPDC059146
GTCAAGAAGGTCCTCGGCGCCCTCAAGGACATGCAGACCAACCGGACGGACACCTACACCGGGCTGTGGGAGCAGTTCGGCCGGGTCCTCAAGGAGGGCCTGATCGAGGACCGCGACAACACCGACGCGCTGCTGGAACTGGTCAGCGCCGCCTCCACCCACGACGCGGAGAAGCCGACCACGCTGCGCGAGTACGTCGCGCGGATGAAGGACGGCCAGGACACCATCTACTACCTGACCGGCGAGAACCGGACCATGGTGGAGAACTCCCCGCACGTGGAGGCATTCACCGCCAAGGGCTACGAGGTCCTCATCCTCACCGACCCCGTCGACGAGGTCTGGACCGACCAGATCCCCGCCTTCGACGGCCACCGCTTCCAGTCCATCGCCAAGGGCCAGGTCGACCTCGACAACGACGCCGACGCCGACGGCACTGACGAGGCGAAGGCGGAGAAGGCCCAGCGCGAACAGGACTTCGCACCTCTCCTCACCTGGCTCCAGACCACCCTGGCCGACCACGTCAAGCAGGTCCGCCTCTCCACCCGGCTCACCACCTCCGCCGCGTGCCTGGTCGGCGACGCCCACGACCTGACCCCCACCCTGGAGAAGATGTACCGGGCCATGGGCCAGGAACTCCCCCAGGTCAAGCGCATCCTCGAACTCAACCCCACCCACCCCCTCGTCACCGCCCTGCACCAGGCCCACCACGCGAACGCCGACGACCCGGCGCTCGCCGAGGTCGCCGAACTCCTCCACGGCAGCGCCCTGCTCGCCGAAGGCGGCGACCTGCCCGACCCGGCCCGCTTCACCCGTCTCCTGACCGACCGCCTCACCCACACCCTGTAGCCGCCCGCGGGTGCGGTCGGCAGTGCCCGGCCGGCCGCACCCGCGCCACTCGGCCCAGCGTGCTGGCCGCCCACGCGGCCGGGCGCACCGAGGACGCGGACCTCATCGGCGAGCACATACGACACACCGTGGACCTGCTGCTGGAGCGCTCCCGCGCGCTCGCCGAGGCGGTCCAGGCGGGCCGGGTCGCGGTGGTCGGGCTGTCCTACCGGCTCGCCGACGGTACCGCCCACCTGGTCACCTCCCGGGGCCTCGACCTGCCCGCCGACGAGGTGGCATGACCCGGCTGTTCAGCGTTCCTCAAGGTCCGGGACGACCTTGCGCAGTTGGCCGGCGCTGATCGCGCCGGCGCGCAGAAGTACGGGCGCCGTGCCGGTGATGTCCACGATCGAGGACGGCACGGCCGCGGGCGTAGGGCCCGCGTCCAGGTAGACGGCCACCGAGTCGGTGAGCATGCCCTGTGCGGCGCCGCAGTCCTGCGGGGACGGATGCCCGGTCAGGTTGGCGCTGGACACGGCCAGCGGCCCGGTCTCCGCGAGCAGGTCGAGGGCGACCGGGTGCGCGGGCATCCTCACCGCCACGGTGCCGTTCGTCTCGCCGAGGTCCCACTCCAGGGACGGCTTGTGGCGGGCGACCAGGGTCAGCCCGCCCGGCCAGAACGCGTCCACGAGGTCCCGCGCGTGCGGCGGCAGGTCGTCGACCAGGAGGTCCAGACCTTGCGGGGAGGCGACCAGCACCGGGGAGGGCATCTGCCGGCCCCGACCCTTGGCATCGAGCAGCCGCGCGACGGCGTCGGGGCTGAACGCGTCGGCACCCACGCCGTAGACGGTGTCCGTGGGCAGCACGACAAGCTCACCCCGACGCACCGCCGAACCAGCCTCGCGCAAACCCCTGGCACGCTCGAAGGAATCCGAGCAGTCGAAACGACGCGACACCGCAGCTCTCCAACCCGGCGGGATGCCCGCCCCTCTTCCTCCCGCGCCGCAGAACCCGGCACGGCCCACACCGGCCACGCTACCCGGCACCGGGGCGGCGTCTCGGAACGGATGAGCCGCCAGCTGTCCGGCGGCTCACCCTTCGTGCTTCCCGCTGAAAGCGGTGCGGGGGAAGCGTCCGGACGCGCCTGCGGCACGACAGCGCGGCCTGCGCTGTCGTGCCGTCACGGGTCACCCCCGGCTCGGCGCTATCTGCGTGAGCTCCGCCCGCGCCCCAGGCGCACGCCCCCGAGCACCAGGGCGGCGACGAACAGCACGGCGCCGATCACGAGCAGCCACACCAGGCCCTTCACCAAGGCGCCGACGAAGCCGAACACCACGGCGATGAGCAGAATGACCAGGAACACGGCCATGACGGTGCTCCTTTCCGTCGTCAGTCGTTGCGCTTCAGGGCGCCCTTTGCCCGGTCGGCCGCGGCTTGCGCTGCGTCCTTGACGTGGTCGGCGGCCTGCCTGACCTTTGACTCCACCTGGTCGGCCTGGCCCTCGCCCTTGAGCTCCTCGTCACCGGTGAGCTCGCCGGCCTTCTCCTTCACCTTGCCGGCCAGTTCTTGCGCCTTGTTCGACAGGTCACTCATCGGTTCCTCCAGTCGTCCGCCGGGCGGCCCATCAGCACCGCCCATTCGTCACCTTTTTAACCGGTATTCGCCCTTTCATGCGCGTGGTACGGATCTTCGGCCGTCCTGGCCGGTACGGGGTCAGGCGGCGGCGGGGGTGAGGTCGGCGCGGCCGAACAGGAGCGCGTAGCCGCGGGGGAGGTAGGCGAGGAGGCGGTCGGTGAGCTCCTCGCCGGCGAGGTCGGTGAGTGCGGCAAGGACGCAGGAGGCGTCCCAGCGGGCGCCGGCGAGGGTGGTGTTCAGGTTGCGGGCGAGGGCTTCGACGAAGGCGGGGGCGGTGACCGGTTCGGTCAGGGGGATCGGGGCGACGAGGGCGGCACGGGCGCGTTCGGGCAGGGCCGCGGCCAGGTCGCAGCGTTCGTCGCCGGTGAGCTGGGAGCCGAGTATGCCGAGAACGGCGTCGAGGATGTGTTCGGCTTCCCGGTCGCTGTCGTAGCGGCCGAGGTCGCGGACCCGCTGGACGAGGTGGTGCCAGGTCATGTCGAGTGCCTTCCGTACGTGGCAGGCCGCTTCTGGGGCGGCAGGCGTGGGTCAGGGCCGCCGGCCGGGCTGGGGCCGGCCGAAGAGGACGTCGTAGCCGGGCGGCAGCTGGAACAGGATGCGCTCCATGAGGTCGTCGCCCGCGGCGTCGGCGGCCGTGGACAGCACGGCGCCGATGTCCCACACGGCGGTGGTTTCGGTGGCGCCCTCGATCCAGGCGGCGGTTGCGCGCACGAACCGTTCCGCGGTGAGCGGTTCGGCGGCCTGCAGCGGGTTGAGCAGGACCAGGGCGAGGGTCTCGGGCAGCCTGGCCGCGAGTTCGGCACGGACCTGTCCGACCAGGTGTGCGCCGAGCAGGGCGAGCACGACACGGGCCGCGCGCTCGGCCTCTTGGGCGGTGGTGTACTCGCCGCGTTCCCGGACGCGCTCCAAGAACGCCTCCCATCGCAGGGTCACCTCGTATCTCCCTCCATCCGGGCGGGCGCGGCACGCGCCCGCGGTCAGGGTTCGACGATCAGCCGCCGGTTCAGGCCGGTGAGCCTGAGCAGGCGCAGCACCCGGGAGCCGGCCCCGCGCAGGATCAGGCGGGCGCCGAGGCGGTCGGCCTGATTCTGGGCGTGCACCAGCGCACCCAGGCCCGCACAGTCCATGAACTCCACACCGGCCAGGTCGAGCACCACCTCGCGGTCCGTCCGGAGTGCGGCGCTCAGGCTGCGTCGCAGTTCGGGGGCGGTGGCGAGGTCGAGGTCACCGCGGGCGGTCACCAGGGCGGCCGCCGTGTGGAGGGTGTGCATGACGTTCTCGCTGTCGGTTCGGCCTGCACAGCACTCGGCGTGCTCGGGGGGCGGGTCCGGGTGGGGCCCGGGGGTGGGCTGTCCCGCACGGTGGGGGGAGCCGCGCGGGACAGCGCCGCTTGCGTGGGGTCAGGCCTGGATCTGCTTGCGCTCGCTGCGGTGGCTGATCGCGATCTTGCGGGGCTTGGCCTTCTCGGCGACCGGGATCTTCAGCGTCAGCACCCCGGCGTCGTAGTCGGCGCTGATCCCCTCGGGGTCGAGCGTGTCGGACAGCATGACCTGGCGGGAGAACACGCCGAGCGGACGCTCGGACAGCTCCCACTTCACGTCCTCACCCTCGTGGCGCGGACGGCGCTCGGCCTTGACGGTCAGCATGTTCCGCTCGACATCGATGTCGATCGCCTGCGGGTCCACCCCGGGCAGGTCGAAGGAGATCACGTACTCGTCGCCCACGCGGCAGGCGTCCAGCGGCATCGGGGCCGGACGCGACCAGGTGCCGTTCGTGCCCAGGAACTGCTGGGTCAGACGGTCCAGCTCGCGGAACGGGTCAGTGCGCATCAGCATCGCGAAACACCTCCATTGGATATGGGTTGCCAGTGCGCTTCACCTGAATCCGTTCTAGCATGTCATCCATCCGATGACAACTTTCTGAGCCATCCAGAGGATGACGCCCGGTGCGCGAGACACCCGCCCCGCCGAACCCCACCCGGACCGCGCGATCCGACTCGACACCCCCGACCGCCCACACCGAAGAACTCCGGCATGACAACGACCAGCGACGTACCTGATCACGCCACCGCTGAGCAACGCTGGCAGCGGCTCCAGGATCAGCTCGACCAGGTCGCCGACCG
Organism: Kitasatospora sp. NPDC059146; assembly: GCF_042786665.1. Lineage (NCBI taxonomy): Bacteria > Bacillati > Actinomycetota > Actinomycetes > Kitasatosporales > Streptomycetaceae > Kitasatospora > Kitasatospora sp. NPDC059146. The sequence goes on from NZ_JBHZCY010000125.1 coordinate 4,583, forward strand.
CACCCGCGCCGAGATCGACACCGCCATCGCCTCGATCGACGCCTGCCTCGCCCGACTCGCGGCCCTCCGCCAGCACCTCACCGACCGCCCGTGACACCCGAAGTAGGAGCCGCACACCCTCCACCGTTCGGAACCCGCCTGATGGTTGCCGGCGGCAGCACGCACGAGTCCGTGAGGTGCGGCGGTACCGAGTTCGCCCCTTCCGGTCGGCACGGCGGTGATGCTGTCATCGCCGAGCGCCCACGACAGACGCACGGCAGGTTCGCCCTCGCACAGGACCAGCTCCCTGGGCTCCAACCGCGCCGGAGCCGTCAGTGGTCGCCGAAGAAGATCTCCCTGACCTCGCGCCCGCGTAGTAGACGAGGACGTAGCCGGCCAGCGGGTCTGCCCGCCAGAGGCCGTCGAGCGAGTTGAGCAGCCAGGCCGATCAGCACGGCGGCCAGCAGACCGTCGGCCAGGGCACCCGGCCCTCGGTCCTGAGTGCTCGCCCAGGCCGAACGCACCGAACGTGGTGGTCGTCGCGGCGCTCCAGCCCGTGGAGGCCCCGGAGCCGTAGGCACTCCCCCAGCCGATAGGCGCTGTACGGGCTCTCCGCACGGCCGTAGATGCCGCGCTGCATGCCGCCGTTCGTCATCGACGGCATCCTGGTCAGGCCAATCAAGGGCTGCCTGCCCGCAGCCGCTCGATCGCGAGGGCCTCACACCGGGCGGCGAGGTGCTCGAGTTCCAGGCCCACCATCTGGTCGTACGCTCGCAGTACCGCGAGGAGCAGGTGGCCGATGACACGGGACTCGATCCACTCGTCCCACCGCCGGCGGATCGTGGTCGCCGAACAGGCCCGGTCAGCGACCCTCTCGTAGCCCATCCCCGAGACCAGCGCCAGGACAAGCCGGCCGAACACGACCGCGTCCGCGATCCGCGGGTTGTGGCACCCCAGCGGGTGCGAATCGGGCCGGGCAGGGATCAGCCTCAGGAACTCCTCACGGATCGGGTCGATGATGGACGCGGGCACGACGGACACCAACCCCCCAGATGATCACATAGCGTAGGCAACTCCATGATCATCAAACCTGCCTCCGTCGTGCCACCCTCTCCGTTTTGGCGTACCGGCCGACGCTCTACACGATGAAGCGGTGGATGGCGTCGTTGGCGTGGTCCTGGAACGACGGGTTGGCCAAGTCGGGGAAGATGTCCGCCTGGTCGACCAGGGGGCCCTTCAGCTTGTCGGCCGCGCTGGCGTAGAACACGCCGCTGGACAGGGTCGGGTCGGTGACACCGTCGACCAGTCGCTTCGCGCCGACCTCAAGCTTGTGGGAGATCCCCAGGGCGGGCAGGACGTACTTGGACGCCATGCGCAGCGGTAGGGCGATGTCGTTGGAGGCTTGGGTGCCGGTGGTGGCGCCGGGGCTCACGGTGATGAAGCGGCGGTCGGGGTGCTGGCGGGCCAGGTAGGCCATCCAGAGGGCCCCGATGTACTTGGCCTGCCCGAAGGCGAGGTTGAAGTCGGTCTTTCCGTCGGCGAAGTAGCTGCCGTCGATGACGGTGGCGAGTTCGTCGGCAGAGGTTGTGGTGAAGGACGGCCGCTTCATCCGCAGCATCGGCAGTCCCCTGGCTGCTTCGCTTCCGGCGAGGACCGCGACCTCGCCGAGCCGCCCCTCGGCCAGGAGTCCTTCGAGGAGCGCGACGTGGCCCAGAACGTTCGTCGCGAAGACCTTGGTGACCCCGTCGGCGGTCAACTCCATCGACCGCGGGCCGATGACGCCGGCGTTCATGACCAATGCGTCGACGGTTCCGTCGACGGCCGCAAGGCCGGCTCGGACCGAGCCCAGATCGGCGACGTCCATGACGACGATGTCGAAGATGCGCCGGCCGGTAGCGGCTTCGAGGTCGGCCTTTGCCGTTGTCGCCCGGTCTCGGTTGCGGCATGCCAGGTAGATGCGGGCCGTCTCCGGTCGCAGGGCCAGTTGCCGGGCCACGTCCTTGCCGATCCCGACGTTGGCGCCCGTGATCATCACGGTCTTTCCCGGGAGTGTGCTCATCGGGATTTACCTCTCGTCTTCTGTGGGGCTGTTCAGGTGGGACGGCTCATGCTGCTTCGCGGGGCCGGTGCTGCGGTGGCGAGTCACGCGGCCCGCAAAGTGGGTTGCGCAACTCAGTCTGATCCCGGCCAGACTGGGCTGTCAAACTCAGAATCGCTACCATGGGTCCATGGCGAACAAGACGAACGACCGGCCGCGGCTCACCGCGAAGGGCGAGCGCGTCCGGGGCCGAATCGTGGAGGGGGCTGCGGCCTTGATCCACGAGCGCGGGGTCGCGGGTACCACCCTGGAAGACGTCAAGGGGGCAGCGGAGGTCAGCGGCTCGCAGCTCTACCACTACTTCCCCGACAAGAACGAGCTCCTCCAGGCGGTCATCGACCACCAGGCCGACACCCTCGTCCACCACAATCGGGAGGCGCTCAGCGGTGAAGACGGAGTCGCAGCCTGGCGGGACATGCTGATCGCCGGCGTGAAGGACAGCCAGGCAAAGGGCGGCTGCCCACTCGGTTCGCTCGGCGGTCAACTCGCCGAGAGCGATCCCGAGGCCCGAGCCCTCATCGCCGCCGGATTCGAGCGATGGTCAGCTGCCATCAGCGAAGGACTCCGGTCGCTTCACGCCGACGGGAAGCTCGCACCCGGCATCGACCCGGACGACCTCGCCACCACCATGCTCGCCACCCTGCAAGGCGGACTGCTACTCGCCCAGGTACAACGGAGCACGCGACCCTTGGAAGTTGCGCTCGACACCGTCCTCGCCCTTGCCATCCGGACCTGAGACCCGAAGACCGGTAGCCGGCTGTACTCCGCCATGGGCCACTGAACGATGCGTCGCAAGGCCGCCAGGGCCGCCTCCGCGCGCCATCCGACGACTCTGACCGAGTCCCGCTTCCTGTGCAGTTCCTCAGGCTCATGTTCGCGTTGAGGCGGAGCGGCACGGCCCCCGCCGAGCGGCGGCGATGCGGTCCTCTACCTGAGGCACGGACGTCATCACCGTCCGTAGCCTGGTCCGACGACAGCCCTCGGGGATGCACCTCTCGATTGCCGTGCCCGGACAGCCGCACGGCCGAGGAAACCGAACCGACACCGGACGGCACCTCTGACGTCGGCGACTCGCCCCCCGAACACGGGCCGGGGATCGTCAGCGACCGCCCGGATTGCCGACCAGTACGCGGCTTCCCAGATGCTCGCTGCGGACTCGGTCTCCGGCGGATTCAGAGACTGGAGGAGGTCCAGAAGAAAGGCAAGCGAGGCATCCGGCAAGGGCGCCGGTCGGCTGGCCGCAGGGACACTACCCCGGCTCACACACCCGACGGAAGGCAGCCGGAGGCGCTACGGCCGAATTCCTGGAAGTAACTTCCATCAATCGGCCATCAATTGGAGATGTCCGCGGACTCATGCTTAAGGTGCCAGTCACTGCCACCAGTGACAGGCCGCATAGCCGACGCTGAGCAGCACCGGCACCCCCGCCGCTCGGCCTCCGCGAAGGCCTCCGGCCCCCAGGGCCACCAGTCGACCGGATTGTCGGCGTGCTGCAGCAGGTACGGCGAGGTCGCGTCCGCGAGACGGTTCGGCATGGCCCCCATCCTCCCGCACGACGGGCCCCGTAGGCGTCAGGCCGCCCCGCCGGGCCGGCTTCCCCCGGGGCCGGGCCGGCGGGCGTCGCGCCCTCGCCCGGGGCCGTGGGGCCCCGGGCGGGAGGGGCTACTCCTTGGGGGCTTCCGGCTCCTCCGTGAAGTTGACCTTCTTGAACTGGCGGTTCATCGACTTGGCCAGGAACCACGTCGCCACGCCGAGGGCGGCGAAGACGACGAAGCCGAGGAGACCGGGGGTGACCTTGGCGTCGTCGACGGCGAGGTCAGCGGCGAGGTGGACGAGGTTCACGGGGGCGCTCATATCTCTATGGTGGCCCGGCTCACGCCGAGCCGGGCCGTCGGGGGTGGGTCAGTCGCGCGCGTCGGCGGCCTCGGCCGCCAGGGTGGGGGTGCGCAGTCCGGCGAACAGGTCGTCCTCCGGGAGGTCCACGTCGATCAGGGTACGGGCGAGCTCGTAGTCCTCGGTGGGCCAGACCTCGCGCTGGACGTCGAGCGGGACGCGGAACCACGGGCCGTCCGGGTCGATCTGGGTGGCGTGGGCGATCAGCGCGCGGTCGCGGGTCTCGAACCAGTCGTCGCAGCGCACCCGGGTGGTGATCTCGCGCTCCTGGCGGCCGCTCTTCTCCCAGCCCGCGATCCACTCGCCGTACGGGGAGTCGTGCCCGTGCTCGGTGAGGTACTGGTGCAGGGCGCGGATGCGGCCCATCGGGAAGCCGTGGTTGTAGTAGAGCTTGAGCGGCTGCCAGGGCTCGCCGGCCTCGGGGTAGGCGTCCGGGTCGCCGGCGGCGTCGAAGGCCAGCATGGTGATCTTGTGGGTCATGATGTGGTCCGGGTGCGGGTAGCCGCCGTTCTCGTCGTAGGTCGTGATGACCTGCGGCTTGAACTCACGGATCAGCCGGACCAGCGGCTCGGCCGCCTCCTTGACGTCCTCCAGGGCGAAGCAGCCCTCGGGCAGCGGGGGCAGCGGGTCGCCCTCCGGCAGGCCGGAGTCCACGAAGCCCAGCCAGGCCTGCTTGACGCCGAGGATCGCCCGCGCCTCGTCCATCTCCTTGCGGCGCACCTCGTGGATGTTCTCCTCGACGTACGGGTCCCCCTGCAGCTTGGGGTTGAGGACCGACCCGCGCTCGCCCCCCGTGCAGGTGGCCACGAGCACGTCCACACCGTGCTCGACGTACATGGCCATGGTGGCCGCGCCCTTGCTGGACTCGTCGTCCGGGTGGGCGTGCACCGCCATCAGTCGCAACTGCTCAGTCAACGCCTTGCGTTCCTTCCACATCGTCGGGCGTTCCGCGAAGTCCGGTCTGCCCACCGTACGAACCGCTCACTTCGGGACCACGTCGCCGCGGGGCCGGCCTGCGGCAGGTCTCCGGCACGGCCGGGCCCCGCCCCCGCCGGACCGGCCGCGGGCGTGCCCCTCCTATAGTGACGGAATGGAGGTCCGTCGCATTCCCCCGCACCACCCGCGCGGCTCCTCCCGAGGAGAGGACGGAGTCCGATGACTGCACAGAGCACCGCGACGCAGCTGCCCGAGGGGCGCTACGGCCGGAGGGGCGACGGCGAGTCGGACCGTCGGCTCAAGGTGGTCGGCGCGGTCTGCGGCGTGCTCGGCCTGGGGCTGATCGCCTGGCTGGGCGGCTCCTACCTGCTGCGCGAGTCGAAGATCAACGGCTCGGTGCCGACCTTCCAGGTGCTCTCCGACTCCGAGGTGCAGCTGCACCTCAGCGTGCGCAAGAGCGACGGGACGGCCGGCACCTGCACGGTCCGTTCGCAGGGCGACGACCACGGGGTGGTCGGGGTGGCCGACTTCCCGGTCCCCGCGGCCGGGTCCAGCTACGAGGCCACCGTCACCCTGCGCACCACCGCCCGCGGCACCACCGCCGAGCTGCTCGGCTGCACCCCGGCGAAGTAACGGCGCGGCACGCGGAGTCCACCCGGCGGAGCAGCAGGGGCGTAGCGGGGCCGTGGCGGGAAAGCGGCCGGAACGCAGCGGGTACGCATACTCACCCGCCGGAACGGGCATCCGTAGGAAGTCCCGCAGCCGGTTGCCGTACACCGTGGCGCAACGCCACCGTCAATGCCGCGCCAACGCCTCTCCCGCTTGTCCGCAGGACTTGTTAGGCTCGTGGTTTCGCCCCTTCCGCACCGGATGGTACGGGAGCGGGCGTTGCTTTGTAGTTACGACCAATATCATCGTCGACCCTGCTGACGACTCACACCCTCAGCTCAGCCCCAGCACCTACGAGGAGCACCCGTGACCCAGACCAGCGAGAACGTGACCTGGCTCACTCAGGCCGGCTACGACCAGCTCAAGGCCGAGCTGGATCACCTGACCGGGCCCTGGCGCATCGAGATCGCCCAGAAGATCGAGGCGGCGCGCGAGGAGGGCGACCTCAAGGAGAACGCCGGCTACCACGCGGCGAAGGAGGAGCAGGGCAAGCAGGAGCTGCGCATCCGCCAGCTGACCCAGCTGCTGGAGCGCGCCAAGGTCGGCGAGGCCCCGGCCGACTCCGGCGTGGTGGCCCCGGGCATGGTCGTCACGGTCGCGTTCGACGGTGACGAGGACGACCTGATGGAGTTCCTGCTCGCCTCGCGCGAGGTCGCGGGCGCCGACGCCGTCGACGTCTACTCGCCGCAGTCGCCGCTGGGCCGCGCGATCGACGGCAAGAAGATCGGTGACGAGGCCACCTACGAGCTGCCGAACGGCAAGCCCGCCATGGTGAAGATCGTCAAGGTCGTGCCGCACGCCGGCTGACCCGGCCCCGAGCAGCACCGCCGGAGGGCGGTTGCGGAGTCCGTAGGGGACTCCGCAACCGCCCTCACGCATCTCCGGCCGACGGAAGCAGAAGACGTCAGAGCCGGACCGTAGGCCGAAAGCGCAGCCGCGGCCGCGCCGCTCAGCCCGCCGCCGAGCGGTACTTGCGCACCGACAGCCACGAGAACACCGCCGTGATCACCACCGACCACAGCACCGACACCAGCGCCGCGTGCTGCATCGGCCAGGCGCTGTCCACCGGGCCGACCTGGTTGCCGAAGAGGTCCCGGCAGGCCTGCACGGTCGCGCTGAACGGGTTCCAGTAGGCGACGCCCTGCAGCCACCCCGGCATCGAGCTGACCGGCACGAAGGCGTTGGAGATGAAGGTCAGCGGGAACAGCCAGATCAGCCCGGCCGAGGTGGCCGCCTCGGGGCTGCGCACCGAGAGGCCGATCAGCGCGCCGATCCAGGAGAAGGCGTAGCCGAGCAGGAGCAGCAGCCCGAAGGCGCCGAGCGCCTTGAGCACCCCCTCGTGGATCCGCCAGCCGACCAGCAGCGCGACCAGCGCCAGCACGACGAGCGTGAAGGCGGTCTGGCACAGGTCCGCGAGGGTTCGGCCGACCAGCACCGCGGAGCGGGCCATCGGCAGCGAGCGGAAGCGGTCCACCAGGCCCTTGGTCATGTCCTCCGCGATGCCGGCCGAGGCGCCGGCGACGGCGAAGGTGACGGTCTGGGCGAAGATGCCGGCCATCAGGAACTGGATGTACGTGTGGGAGCTGGAGTTCGTCCCGGGGATCTTGATCGCCCCGCCCATGACGTACGAGAACAGCAGCACGAACATGACCGGCTGCATGAGCCCGAACACCACGATCTCGGGGATCCGGGACATCCTGCGCAGGTTGCGCTTGGCGACCACCCAGGAGTCGTGCAGGGTCGCGGACAGGCCCCGGCGGGGCGTCGGCATGGCCGCGCCGATGGCGTGCTCGGTGGAGGTGCTCATCTCAGCGCTCCGTTCCGGCCGCGACGGCCTGCTGCTCGTCGGGCCCCTGGCCCCCGCCGTCGGCACCGTCCGCGCCGCCCGCGCCGCCGCCCGAGGAGCCGCGGCCGCGACCGCCCCGGCCGCGGCCCTTCGCACCGCCGCCGTCCTCCTCGGCCGACTCGGCGATGTGGCCGGTGAGGGTGAGGAAGACGTCGTCCAGGGTGGGGCGGCGCAGGCCGATGTCGTCGATCTCGATGCCCCGGCCGTCCAGTTCGCGGATCACGTCGGCGAGCACCCGGGCACCGCCGCTGACCGGCACGGTGATCCGCCGGGTGTTCTTCTCCACCGCGGGCTCGCCCAGCGCGTACCCGGACAGGGCCGCGACCGCGTCCGTGACCAGGCCCGGGTCGTGCACCACGACCTCGATCCGCTCGCCGCCGATCTGCGCCTTGAGCTGGTCGGCGGTGCCGCGGGCGATCACCCGGCCGTGGTCGACCACCGCGATGTCGTGGGCGAGCCGGTCGGCCTCCTCCAGGTACTGGGTGGTGAGCAGCAGCGTGGTGCCCTGCTCGACCAGGGTCTCGATGACCTCCCAGAGCGCGAGCCGGTTGCGCGGGTCGAGCCCGGTGGTCGGCTCGTCGAGGAACATCACCGGCGGCCGGACGACCAGCGCGGCGGCGAGGTCGAGGCGGCGGCGCATGCCCCCGGAGTAGGTCTTGGCGGTGCGGTCCTTGGCCTCGGTGAGGTTGAACCACTCCAGCAGCTCCAGCGCGCGGGCCTTCGCGCTGCGGGTGCTCATCTGGTACAGCTCGCCGACCATGGTGAGGTTCTCGAAGCCGGTCAGGTACTCGTCGACCGCCGCGTACTGGCCGGACAGCCCGATCAGGCTGCGGACCTTGTTGGGGTGCTTGAGGACGTCGACCCCGGCGACCACCGCGTGGCCGGAGTCGGGACGGAGCAGGGTGGTGAGGACGCGCACGGTGGTGGTCTTCCCGGCGCCGTTCGGGCCGAGCAGCCCGAGCACCGTGCCCTCGGGGACGTCGAGGCTGACGCCGTCCAGGGCTCGTACGTCGCCGAAGGTCTTCACCAGGTTCTCGGCTTGGATGGCTGGCGCCATGGCCTGCCTCATCTCCTCGGACGAATGGAGCGATCTGTCCCACTTTGCCCCCCGTTCGGGCGCGTGGGCGACTCGGTTCTCGGCCACCGACACAGAACGCGATGTATCGCGATCCTGGCAACTCGCGATACATCGCGTCAAGCGAATTCGGGGAACCGCCCGCGGGGGCTCAGCCGGAGACCACGTACCCCGCGTCCCGCAGCTCCCCCACCACCAGCGCGCAGTGCTCCGGCCCCTTGGTCTCCAGGTGCAGGTCCACCTCGACCTCGGTGAGCCCCAGCCGGGGGTCGATCCGGACGTGCGCGACGTCCAGCACATTGGCGTCCACCCTGGTCAGCACCCCCAGCAGGTCCGCCAGCGAGCCCGGCTTGTCCGCCAGCCGCACCCGCAGCGACAGGTAGCGCCCGGCCGCCGCCAGCCCGTGCCGCAGCACCCGCTGCATCAGCTGCGGGTCGATGTTGCCGCCGGAGAGCACCGCCACCACCGGGCCCTCGAACGAGTCCGGCTGCTCCAGCAGCGCCGCGATCGGGGCCGCCCCGGCCGGTTCGACCACCAGCTTGAGCCGCTCCAGGCCGAGCAGCAGGGCCCGGGACAGCGCGTCCTCGGAGACCGTGCGGATCCCGTCCGCCAAGGTGTTGACCACCTCGAACGGGATGTCCCCGGGGCGCCCGACCATGATCCCGTCGGCCATCGTGGCGAACTGCTCCAGCGAGACCGGCCGCCCGGCCGCCAGCGAGGGCGGGTACGCGGCCGCGGCCGCCGCCTGCACCCCGACCACCCGGACGTCCGGCCGCAGCGGCTTGACCGCCGCCGCGATCCCGGCCAGCAGCCCGCCGCCGCCCACCCCGACCAGGATGGTGCGCACCTCGGGGCACTGCTCCAGGATCTCCAGGCCGACGGTCGCCTGGCCGGTGACCACGTCCCAGTGGTCGAAGGGGTGGATGAACACCGCGCCGGTCGCCTCCGCGTACCGCTGCGCGGCCTGCAGCGCCTCGTCGACGGTGGCGCCGTGCAGCCGGACCTCGGCGCCGTACTCGCGGGTGGCGGCGACCTTCGGCAGCGGCGCCGCGACCGGCATGAACACGGTCGAGCGCACCCCCAGCAGCGAGGCCGCCAGGGCCACCCCCTGGGCGTGGTTCCCGGCGCTCGCCGCGACCACCCCGCCGGCCCGCTGCACCGGCGAGAGCCCCGCGATCCGCACGTACGCCCCGCGCAGCTTGAAGGAGCCGGTGCGCTGGAGGTTCTCGCACTTGAGGTGGACCGGCGCGCCGATCAGCCCGGACAGGTGGCGGCTGCCCTCCATCGGGGTCACCCGGGCGACCCCGGCGAGCATCTTCTGGGCGCCGCGGACGTCGTCGAGGGTGATCGGCCAGTTGTGCATGATCCCAGCCTAGGGGCCAACCCGGGACGTCGGGCCTGTTCCCGGGCCCGCTCCGCCCGCGTACGCTGCTGCTTCTGAGCTTCTCTCACCGCATGACGATCGTGAGCCGCGATGACGACGACCTCGCCCCAGGCCACCGACCGAACCGAGCCCGTCCACACCCAACTCCAGTACCAGCTGGCGGTGTTCGCCCGCCGGATGGAACAGGTCCGCACCTCCGGCGGCGGCGTGGCCGTGCTGGACCGGGCCGCCTACCTGCTGCTCGACCGCCTGGAGCGGCACGGGCCGGCCAACGTCAAGGCGCTGGCCGACGCGCTCGGCGTGGACTCCTCCACGGTGACCCGCCAGGTCGCCCCGCTGGTCGCGGCCGGGCTGGTCGGCCGGGTGCAGGACCCGGCCGACCGCCGCGCGGTACGGCTCGCGCTGACCGCCTGCGGCACCGGCCGACTCGCCGAAGTCCGGGACGGCCGGGCCGAGTTGACCCGCCGCCTGACGGCCGACTGGCCGCCCGAGGAGCAACAGGCGTTCTGCGCCCTGCTGGCCCGCTTCAACCTCGCGATGGAGTCGTACACGGCGGACCAGCAGGGCCACTGACCCCCTTAGCCCAGCGCCTGGGTGAGGTCGGCCAGCAGGTCGTCGATCGACTCGATGCCGACCGAGACGCGCACCAGGTCGGCCGGCACCTCCAGCGGCGAACCGGCCGCCGAGGCGTGGGTCATCCGGCCCGGGTGCTCGATCAGCGACTCCACGCCGCCCAGCGACTCGCCCAGGGTGAACAGCCGCGCGCGGTTGCAGACCTCGACGGCCGCCTCCTCGCCGCCGGCGACCCGGAACGAGACCATGCCGCCGAAGGCCTTCATCTGCTTGGCGGCGATGTCGTGGCCGGGGTGCTCGGGCAGGCCCGGGTAGAGCACCTGGCTGACCTTGGGGTGGCCCGCCAGCAGCTCGGCGACCTTCTCCGCGTTGGAGCTGTGCCGGTCCATCCGGACGCCCAGGGTCTTGATGCCGCGCAGCACCAGCCAGGCGTCGAACGGCCCGGAGACGGCGCCCATCGCGTTCTGGTGGTACGCGACCTCCTCGCCGAGGCCCGCCTCGGCGAGCACCAGCGCACCGCCGACCACGTCCGAGTGGCCGCCCATGTACTTGGTGGTGGAGTGCACGACCGCGTCCGCACCGAGCGCGATCGGCTGCTGCAGGTACGGGCTGGCGAAGGTGTTGTCGACCACCAGCAGCGCCCCGGCACCGTGCGCGACCTCGGCCAGCCCGGCCAGGTCGGTGATGCCGAGCAGCGGGTTGGACGGGGTCTCGACCCACACCGCGCGGGTGTTGGGGCGCAGCGCGGCGCGGACGTCGTCCAGCTTCTGGGTGTTGGCGACGGAGAACTCGACGCCCCAGCGGGTCAGCACCTTGGCGAACAGCCGGAAGGTGCCGCCGTAGGCGTCGTTGGGGATCACGATGTGGTCGCCCGGCTTGAGGATGGTGCGCAGCAGGGTGTCCTCGGCCGCCAGGCCGGAGGCGAAGGCGAGGCCGCGGGCGCCGCCTTCGAGGGCCGCGAGGCACTCCTCCAGCGCGGTGCGGGTGGGGTTGGCGCTGCGGCTGTACTCGTAGCCGCCCCGCAGGCCGCCCACCCCGTCCTGCTTGTAGGTGGACACCTGGTAGATCGGCGTGACGACGGCCCCGGTCTGGGGGTCTGCTTCCTGACCCGCGTGGATGGCGAGGGTCTCGAAGCCCTGGGGAAGCTGGTGCTCGGTCATGGCTCCGAGCCTAACGGCCGTACCGCCGTGCGCCTGCCGGAATGCCCGGACCTCCCGGACCGGACCCCCGGAGTCCGCCGGGCCGGATCCCCGGAATCCGCCGGACCGGATCCCGGGAGCCGCCCGAGCCGGAATCCGCGGGCCGTCCGGTGCGTTGAATCCTGGGCAACCCTCCCTACCCCGATGGAGCAGGCCGTGCTGTTCGACCGCCACAAGACCTCGCTCGTCCCCGCCGACCAGGCGCTGCCCGGCCGCCCGGCCCCGGCCTTCGCCCTGACCGAGCCGCACACCGTCCTCGGCCACCCGCTGACCGGCCCGTACCCGCAGGGGCTGGAGGTGGCCGACTTCGGGCTGGGCTGCTTCTGGGGCGCCGAGCGCACGTTCTGGCGGCTGCCCGGCGTCTGGACGACGCTGGTCGGCTACCAGGGCGGCCACACGCCGAACCCGACGTACGAGGAGGTGTGCAGCGGGCTGACCGGGCACACCGAGGCGGTCCGGGTGGTGTTCGACCCCGCGGTGGTGTCCTACGAGCGGCTGTTGAAGGCCTTCTGGGAGGCCCACGACCCGACCCAGGGCAACCGCCAGGGCAACGACGTGGGCACCCAGTACCGCTCCGCGCTGTACACCCACTCCCCCGCCCAGGCCGCCGCCGCGGCCGCCACCCGGGACGCCTTCCAGCCCGCCCTGACCGCGCTCGGTCACGGCCCGATCACCACCGAGATCGCCGAGGCCGGCCCGTTCTACCCGGCCGAGCCGTACCACCAGCAGTACCTGTCGGACGCCAAGAACCCCAACGGCTACTGCGGTCTCGGCGGCACCGGCGCCTCCTGCCCGATCGGGGTGGCCCGCACCCAGGGCTGACCGCCCGGCGTCGGGCCGTCCGGGCGCCCGCCACCCCGGCCCGGCGCCCGCTACCCGAGGTGACCGTTCCCCGGGGCGGGCGCAGACTGGAAGGGCCAGCAAGGGCGGCCCGGCCACCTGTTGGCGGCCGGGCCGTTCCTCGTGAGAGGAGTGCGCCATGTCCGGTCTGGTCCGCATGAGTTTCGAGGCTCCCGAGGAGGTCCGCCCGTTCGAGGACGGCTCGGGGGAGCTGCGGCTGGTCAACCTGGACGGCGGCCCGGTCGGCCGGGCCGTGTTCCAGCCGGGGTGGCAGTGGTCCAAGCACGTGAAGCCGATCGCGGGGACGGACAGCTGCCGGGCGGCGCACCTGGGGTACGTGGTCTCCGGCCGGATGCGGATCGTCATGGACGACGGCGAGCAGGCCGACTACGGCCCGGGCGACTTCATGATCTGCCCGCCCGGCCACGACGCCTGGATCCTGGGCGACGAGCCGTGCGTGATCGTGGACTGGCAGGGCTTCGCGGACTACGCGAAGCGGTGAACGCGGCCGCCCGCCGCCTCGGGCGGGCCGAGGGGCGGGCGGAAGCAGCGGTGCTGAGCTGGAACGTCCGGGCGGGAGCGGGTCAGACCGCGCTGCCGGCCTTCCAGTCGGCCCAGCCGAGGTTCCAGCCGTTCAGGCCGTTGTCCGGGGCGACGGTCTTGTCCCCCGAGTTCCGGACCTCGACGACGTCGCCGACCATCGAGGACTTGTAGAACTTGAAGCCGTCCGTGCTGCTGTCCTGGGCGCCCTTGGCGTCCTGGAGGCCGACGCAGCCGTGGCTGGTGTTCTGCCCGCCGAAGATCGACGACGGCGACCAGTAGTTGCCGTGGATGAAGGTGCCCGAGGTGGTGAGGCGCTGGGCGTGCGGCACGTCGGCGATGTCGTACTCGCTGCCCAGGTTGACGGTCTGCGAGTTCATCCGGGTCTGGGTGAACTGCTCGGAGATCACCATCTTGCCGCCCCAGGTGGTGTGCTCGGAGGAGCCGCCGGAGATCTTGTAGACGGCGCTGACCTGGCCGTCCGTGGTGACGGTGAGCTTCTTGGTGGCGAGGTCGGCGACGCTGGTCTGGGCCCGGCCGATGGTGAAGGCGACGTCCTTGGACTGGGTGCCGTAGACGCCCTTCGCGCCCTCGACGTCCTTGAGCCGGAGCTTGAGGGTGACCTTGGTGCCCTTGGCCCAGTACTCCTGCGGCCGGAAGTCAAGGCGGGTGCTGGAGAACCAGTGCCCGACGATCTCGACGCCCGGCTCCGCTATCACGGTGATCGCCGACTGGACGGCCTTCTTGTCCGTGATCGGCTTGCTGAAGTTGATCGAGACCGGCATGCCGACGCCGACCGTCGAGCCGTCCTCGGGGGTGAAGTAGCCGACGAAGGTGTTGGCCGGGGTCGCCGTGGTGAAGCTGGCGTTGGCGTCCGCCTCCAGCTTGTCCTTGTCGACGCCGCTGGCGGTCACGGCGTACTTGGTACCGCTGGCCGGGGCCGCGGCCGAGGTCCAGCTGGTGTTGTCGCTGGAGAGCTGGCCGGCCAGCTCCTTGCCGGTGGAGTCGGTGACCTTGACGTTGGTCAGGGTGCCGCCCGCGACGGTGACCTTGACCGGCTCGCTGAAACTCGCGCCGGTGGTGCCGTCCGCGGGGGTGACGGTGATCACGGCCGTCGAGGTCTTCGGCGCGCTGCTGCCGCCGCCGGAACCCGGGGTCCCGCCGCCGTTGCCGGAGCCGCCGTTGCCACCACCGCCGCTGCCGCCGCTGTTGTCGTTGCAGGCCGCGAGCAGCAGGACCGGCGCGCCGATCAGGCCCGCGAGCACTCCGCGTCGGCTCCAGTTGACTCCGGCCACCCGCCCCTGACCGTCCCGTGCCGTCACGTCGCGTCTCCCTGCTGATCATCCCGGGCAATTACGGATACAGAAACGCAATCCGGCCGCTCACGGTTCCACCATCGAAGGGTAAGCGATCGTATGAGATGACCCAACTTCCCGCTGAGCATGGACAAAACACCCGGTCCGCCGGGGGCGGACCGGGTGTTCAGGGGTGGTGACGGCGCGAACGGCCGTTACTCGGCGGACTCCTCCACGGAGTACTCGTCCCACTCCTCGTTCTCGGGGTCGAACTCGGTCTGCGCCGACTCCCAGGTCGCCGAGGCGAGCTCCACGCCCGGGACGTCGCCGAGCAGCGCGACCGGGTCGATGAAGTGGGCGAGCGAACCCGAGGGGTCCACCTCGATGGCGTCGACGGACTGGGCGCGCTCCTCGTCGTCGAGGTACTCGTCCCCGGCGACCTGCTGCAGGGCCGCGGCCTTGAGCGCGCCCTCGTCGGTGATCTCCGCGATGAGCTCGATCTTGAGCTTGACGTAGCGCGGGGCGTCGGTCGTTTCAGTGCTGGTCATGCCAGCGAGCGTACGGGACCACGGACCCCCCGGCGTGCACGGAAGGGGCCGGCCCCTCGGAACAGGACCGGCCCCGCCGTGCTCCGGACCGGCTCCCCCACCCGGGAGCCGCGGAGCCGCGCCGTGACGGCGCGGTGATCGCCCGTGGGAGCCGCCGCACCCTGTCGACCGGCCGGAGCCGGGCAGGGTCGGGACGACGGCGCCCCCACGGAGGGGCCCCTCCCTCCGAATCAACGGTCGGGGAGGGCGGACACGGCGGCCGGGTCAGGACCGTCCGACGTGACCGGAGCCGGCCGCGGTCACCGGGGAGCCGCTCCCGGTGGACCACTGCCGTCTCGCGCGGCGTCTTGCCGTTGACCACCACGATGCCGGAGCCGTGTTAACCACGTGCTGCGGGCAGGTGACGCCGGTGTACCACTTCGCGCGTGGACGAATCCTCCGGATCCGGCCGCGGACGGGGCGGGGTGAGCGGGCGTCAGTGCGCGCCGCGGGTGGTCAGGTAACCCAGCAGGTCCTGGCGGGTGACGATGCCCTGCGGCTTGCCCTCCACCAGCACGACCGCCGCGTCGGCCTTCTCCAGCACGGTCATCAGGTTGGTGACGGTCTCGCCCGAGCCGACCACCGGCAGCGGCTTGGACATCACCTTGTCCAGCGTGTCGGTCAGCTCGATCTCCTTGGCGAAGATGCCCTCCAGCAGCAGCTTCTCCACCACGGAGCCGATCACCTCGCCGGCCATGATGTCCGGGTGCCCGGCGCCCGGGGAGACCACCGGCATCTGCGAGACGCCGTACTCGCGCAGCACCCGGACCGCCTCGGCGACCGTCTCGTTCGGGTGCATGTGGACGAACTGCGGGACGCCGCCCTGCTCGATGCCCTCCTTGCGGACCAGCACCTCGCTGATGTGGGCCTCGTCGGTGGCCGAGGGCAGGAAGCCGTAGTCGGCCATCCAGTCGTCGTTGAAGATCTTCGACAGGTAGCCGCGGCCGCCGTCCGGCAGCAGCACCACGACGACGTCGTCCGGCCCGAGCTTCTTGGCGACCTCCAGCGCGGCCACCACGGCCATCCCGCAGGAGCCGCCGACCAGCAGGCCCTCCTCCTTGGCGAGGCGGCGGGTCATCTGGAACGAGTCCTTGTCGGAGACGGCGACGATCTCGTCCGCGACGCCGCGGTCGTAGGCGGTCGGCCAGAAGTCCTCACCGACGCCCTCGACCAGGTACGGACGGCCGGTGCCGCCCGAGTAGACCGAGCCCTCCGGGTCCGCGCCGACGACCTTGACCTTGCCGCCGGACGCCTCCTTGAGGTAGTTGCCGGTGCCGGAGATGGTGCCGCCGGTGCCGACGCCCGCCACGAAGTGGGTGATCTTCCCCTCGGTCTGCTCCCACAGCTCCGGGCCGGTGGAGTGGTAGTGCGAGGCCGGGTTGTCCGGGTTGGAGTACTGGTCCGGCTTCCAGGCGTTCGGGGTCTCGCGGACCAGGCGGTCGGAGACGTTGTAGTAGGAGTCCGGGTGCTCCGGGGCGACGGCGGTCGGGCAGACCACGACCTCGGCGCCGTACGCGCGCAGGGTGTTGATCTTGTCGGTGGACACCTTGTCCGGACAGACGAAGATGCACTTGTAGCCCTTCTGCTGGGCCACGATCGCCAGGCCGACGCCCGTGTTGCCGGAGGTCGGCTCCACGATCGTGCCGCCCGGCTTGAGGGCGCCCGAGGCCTCGGCGGCCTCGATCATGCGCATCGCGATGCGGTCCTTCACCGAGCCACCGGGGTTGAAGTACTCGACCTTGGCCAGCACTGTCGCGGTGATGCCCTCGGTGACCTTGTTCAGCTTGACCAGTGGCGTGTTGCCGACCAGGTCGATGATCGAGTTGTGGTACCGCACGGGGGTCCTCCCGGTCTATGGGCATGCGAGTGCATTCGGTACTGCAAAGCCTAGGGCGTGCCACGTGCCCCAGCCCTCCCTTCCCGCACTCCCCCCACCGCCGCCGCGCTCCCCCAATGGCCCACCCCCGACCGCGCCCCCGGTACTCCCGCCCTCCGCGCGGGTAAGAGCGCTGTGCAGGCATGGCCGTGTCCCCGGAGGGGGCGGCACGAGGACGCGAAGGGGGCACCGGATGCCAGGGGCACAGGACTCGCGGGCCCGGGTGGCCCGTCGGATCGCCACCGCGGCGGCGTACGGCGGGGGCGGGCTCGGACTGCTCGGCGTGGGCCTGGTGGGCCTGCTGCTGACCGAGAGCAAACTCGCCGTCCAGGCCATCGGCGTCCTGGAGACCGTCCCGCCCAAGGCCGACGGCGTCTACGGCGAGGCCTTCGCCGACGGCGCCGCGCCGCCGCGCCCGCCGCTCGTGCTGGCCGTCCTCGGCGACTCCACCGGCGCCGGCCTGGGCGTGGCCCGCGGCCGGGAGACCCCGGGCGCGCTGCTGGCCGCCGGTCTGGCCTCGGTCGCCGAGCGCCCGGTGCGGCTGGTCAACGTGGCCCGCTCCGGCGGCCGCTCGGCCGACCTCTCCGGCCAGCTGGAACGGGCCCTGCGGCACCGCCCGGACGTCGCCGTGATCATCGTCGGGGCCAACGACGTGACCCGGCACAGCCCGGCCCAGCTCGCCGTCCGCCAGCTCGGCGAGGCCGTCGCCGCGCTGCGCGCCAACGGCTGCGAGGTGGTGGTGGGCACCTGCCCGGACCTCGGGACGATCAAGCCGGTACGCCCGCCGCTGCGCTGGGTGGCCCGGCGGCTGAGCCGCCAGCTGGCCGCCGCGCAGACCATCGCGGTGGTGGAGGCGGGCGGGCGCACCGTCTCGCTGGGCTCGCTGCTCGGCCCGGAGTTCGCCGCCCGCCCGGAGATGTTCGCCGCCGACCGCTACCACCCCTCGGCCCAGGGCTACGCCACCGCCGCGATGGCCGTGCTGCCCTCGGTCTGCGCCGCGCTGGACCTGTGGCCGGAGGAGGAGCGCCCGAGCACCGCCCGCCCCGGCGGGGCGGCACTGCCGGGCGAGACGGTGCTGCCGGGCGAGACGGTGCTGCCGGTCGCGGTGGCCGCCGCGGCCGCGGCCGACCGGGCGGGCACCGAGGTCGCGGCCGTGGACCCGGGGGGCCCGGGCCGGCGCTGGGCCCTGCTGCGCCACCGGCTGCGGGTCGGCCCGGACGCGGCCCCGGAGCCCGGCCCGGTGCCCGGCAACACGTCGGCCAGCTCACACGCCGGGGCCGGTGACGACTGAGCTACCAAGCGGTAACTTTCCTCCCGGACCGCCAGGTCCGCCGTCACCCAGCGAGGAGCCCGCAATGCCCGAAGCCGTCATCGTCAGCGCCACCCGTTCGCCGATCGGCCGGGCGTTCAAGGGCTCCCTCAAGGACGTCCGCCCGGACGACCTGACCGCCCACGTCATCCAGGCCGCCCTGGCCAAGGTCCCGCAGCTCGACCCGCGCGAGATCGACGACCTGATGCTCGGCTGCGGCCTCCCCGGCGGCGAGCAGGGCCACAACCTGGCCCGCATCGTGGCCGTGCAGATGGGCATGGACTACCTGCCCGGCGCCACCATCACCCGCTACTGCTCCTCCTCCCTGCAGACCACGCGGATGGCACTGCACGCGATCAAGGCCGGCGAGGGCGACGTCTTCATCTCGGCCGGCGTCGAGACCGTGTCGCGCAGCGTCAACGGCACCTCGGACGGCATGCCGGGCACCATGAACCCGCTCTTCGACGACGCCCAGGCCCGCACCAAGAAGCGCGCCGAGGAGGGCGGCGGCGAGTGGCACGACCCGCGCGCGGACGGCCTGGTGCCGGACGCCTACATCGCGATGGGCCAGACCGCGGAGAACCTGGCCGCGCTCAAGGGCATCACCCGCGCCGACCAGGACGAGTTCGGCGTCCGCTCGCAGAACCTCGCCGAGGCCGCCATCAGGGCCGGCTTCTGGGAGCGCGAGATCACCCCGGTCACCCTGCCGGACGGCACCGTGGTCAGCACCGACGACGGCCCGCGCGCCGGAGTCACCCTGGAGGGCGTCTCCGGCCTCAAGCCGGTCTTCCGCCCCGACGGCACCGTCACCGCCGGCAACTGCTGCCCGCTGAACGACGGCGCGGCCGCGCTGGTCATCATGTCCGACACCAAGGCCCGCGAGCTCGGCATCACCCCGCTCGCCCGGGTGGTCTCCACCGGCGTCAGCGCCCTCTCCCCCGAGATCATGGGCTACGGCCCGGTCGAGGCCTCCAAGCAGGCGCTCCGACGGGCCGGCCTGACCATCGACGACATCGACCTGGTCGAGATCAACGAGGCCTTCGCGGCCCAGGTCATCCCGTCCTACCGCGACCTCGGCGTCGACCTGGACAAGCTGAACGTCAACGGCGGCGCCATCGCCGTCGGCCACCCCTTCGGCATGACCGGCGCCCGGATCACCACCACGCTGATCAACTCCCTGCAGTGGCACGACAAGCAGTTCGGTCTGGAGACCATGTGCGTCGGCGGCGGCCAGGGCATGGCGATGGTCATCGAGCGCCTCAGCTGACGCTCCCCCCGCGCTCCGAAGGGTCTGGACCACCCGTTTGGAGTGACCGTGGGTAATTGAGGGCCGGATCACACCGAGAGGTCGATCCGGCCCTCTTTCCGGTCGTTTCCGGCCCGGGGATCGACACTGCGGAGCGGATCAACTCCACTGCGTAGAACGGTGTTACCTAACAATTTGGGGACAAGAGCGAAAGTCCCGGACTAATTAGACATTCGCCACTGCGGTAACAGCCCCGGATGGGGCAGTGTGGACACGTAACCCCGTTCCGCTCCTCGCTAGGAGTACGTTCCGTGAGCGTCGTCTACACCACCCTGCTGCTGATCCTGATCACCGTGTCGACCGCCGTGCTGCTGCGCCTCCGGGGCATCTCCCGGCGGCTGGACGCACAGGCGGCGGCCCAGACCGGGCCCGCACCGGTGGACGAGGCCGCGATACGCCGGGCCGTCGCCGAGGCCCTGGCCGCCGACCGCGAGCGGGAGATCACCGAGGCCCGGGCCTTCTGGGCCGAGCAGGAGGCCCGCGCGGCCGAGGACGCCCCGCTGTTCGACTCCCCCTTCGCCGGGGCGCCCTTCACCGAGGCACTGGCCGGCACCGACGAGTGGCCGCTGTTCTTCCCCCGCCCCACCGGCCCGCAGGACGCCGCCGACAACGCCGGGACGATGGACCCGGAGTTCGGCGAGGCGCTGCGCTCCGCGCTGGAGGACCTGATCACCGAGGGCGGCACCGGCCCGGCCGAGCCGGGCACCGAGGGCGGCACCCCGCTGCGCCCCGGCCACCCGGCCGGCGAGCCCACCAAGGACGCCCGCGCCCGCCGCGAGGCCGACCTGCTGGCCACCGGCCTGGAGGCCGGGCTGCTGGACGCCGAGCCGCTCGTGGAGGAGGCCCCGGTCGCCGCCCCCGACCCGCGCCGCCACCCCTCCCACCCCGACTTCGTACCGAGCCAGGCGCCCTCCCGGGAGTGGACCGACACCCGGCTCGCCGCCCTCGCCGAGGAGGCCGTCGCCCTGACCGACGTCCGCCCGGGCCCGCTCGGCACCCTGGACGTGTACGCCTTCGCCGACGGCACCACGCTGTGCGTGGCCCCGGGCGACCGGGAGGCCGCCTACCGGCTGATCGACGCGGTCCGTGCCGGTGAGCACGTCCGACTGCTCGGCGGCTCGCGGTTCTCCGGCTCCTACTCGCTGACCTTCTCCACCGACGAGGAAGCCGTCTACGTGCTCGCCGACCGGGTGGTCGCCAGCATCTGACCGGACCTCAGTCGCGCAGCAGGACCGAAGGCCGCCCGGGTCGCGGGGTTACCGACCCGGGCGGCCTTCGGCGTGTCCGGCTCCCGGCGGGCCAGGTGGCTCAGCCGCAGAGCGAGGCCGTCTCCCGCACCGCGGCCACCGCCCCGGCCAGCAGCTCGCCCACCGCCACCGGCCCGTCCGGCAGCGCCACCACGGCCCCCTCCGGCAGCGCCGCGAGCGCGGCCGCCAGGTCGTGCCCGGCGACGGCCAGCTGGTCCCCCGCCGCGAAGGCCCCGGCGTCCGGGAACTCCCGCTCCGGCCCGCCCTCCACGGCCAGCGCCAGCGCGGCCAGCCGCCGGGCCAGCGCCAGCACGGCCGCCGCCCGCGAGGCGTGCCCGGGCACGGCGCCCAGCAACTTGCTCTGCGGCAGCGAGCGGAAACGATCCGCCAGTCCGTCGACGGCTACGACCAGGGGCTGTACGTCATGCATGGGGAGGAGCCTAGGCCTGTCTCCCGGGTTTTGTCGGATCAGGTCGCGGCGTTGGGGTGCGTGCATCGCAAGGCGGAGGAGGGAGCCACTGCGGAGCATTGGCGACTGACGACAACGCGGCGAGGTGCGTGCCCCGGCGTCGCGGACCCGGCAGGAACCCGGGAGACAGGCCTGAACGCCGCCGGGCCCCGGAGCAGAGAATGCTCCGGGGCCCGGCGGCAGTGGGTGGCGAGGACCGGGGGTGCGTCAGTCGTCGCCGCGCAGGATCGCGATCAGTCGCAGCATCTCCATGTAGATCCAGACCAGCGACAGGGTGAGCCCGAAGGCGGCCCGCCAGGACTCGCGCTGCGGGGCGCCCTGGGCGATGGCCTCCTCGATCGACGCGAAGTCCAGCGACAGGAAGAAGGCGCCCAGGCCGATGCCGATCAGGCCGACCACGATGCCCAGCGGGCCGGAGCGCAGGCCCATGTCGGCGCCGAAGGCCATCGCGATGACGTTGACCAGCATCAGCAGCACGAAGCCCAGGGCGATCGCCAGGCCGATCCGCTGGTAGCGCGCGGTGACCCGGATCCGGCCGCTCTTGTAGGCGAACAGCATCGCCGCGAAGACCGCCGCCGTGCCCAGCACCGCCTGGATCACGATGCCGTTCAGCATGGTGTTGAAGGCGTGCGAGACGGCGCCCATGGCGAAGCCCTGGAGGGCCGCGTAGGTCAGGATCAGCGGCGGGCTGACGCTGTTCTTGAACGAGACCACCAGGCCGACGACCATGGCCACCAGGCTGGCGCCGATCGCGAAGCCGAAGTTCTCGAACGGCAGCGTGAACCAGGCCACCGCACCGGCGGCGACCAGGGTGAGCAGCGTCATCGCCGTGCGGGCGACCACGTCGTCGAGCGTCATCCGCCCGGTGGCCGCCGGGCCGGCCGACGGCCCGTTGTACATCTGGTAGAGCTGCTCGTCCGTCAGCGGGCCCTGCCCCTGCGGCTGGGCGTAGGGCGTGCCCGCGTACGGGTTGCCGTGCTGGCCCCCGGCCTGCGCGGTGCCACCGAACCCCGCGTAACCGGGCTCGCGGGTGAAAGAACCCTCCCGCGAGAAGACCGGGTTGCTGCTTCTCATGTGCACATTCCCTCCGTGGCGGCACTGCACCGCCCAGGTACCAGGGTAATGGCTTGGCAAAAATTCCGGGATACGCCGCGAGGAGGATCCGGTGAACGACTCCCGGCGGGGACGCCGGAGGCGCCCCCGCGGGTCGTTGCGGTGCCCGGAGCCGGACTCGAACCGGCACGGCCTCGCGGCCAAGCAGTTTTAAGCTGCCCGTGTCTGCGTTCCACCATCCGGGCGTCCTGCGAACCACCCCTGAGACTAGTCGCCCGGCTCACCCTTTCGCATGTTCCCAGCCCGGGAAGTTGTCATGTTTCCTTGCCATCTGACGAACAGTTCGAGATTCGGCCACGAAGCACGGTGATTCCGGCCACCGCACCGTCCTCAGGGTTCCCGTCATACCCCAGGAGGAGGGTCCGGCACCGCCCGTACGCCCAGCGGTGGTCGGGCCAACCGTTCGAGGGGTCGACGCCGAACCATGATCACGTCGCGGAGCATGGAGGTACGAATCCGCGAACCCCCGAGGAGCACCCCCGTGACCACGTCGACCGCAACCGCCGTCCGTACCGGCCTGGCGGCCGCCCGCGCCACCGGCCTGAACAAGGTCTACGGGGAGGGGGAGACCCGGGTCGTCGCCCTGGAC
>NZ_JBHZCY010000126.1:0-27124 GCF_042786665.1 Kitasatospora sp. NPDC059146
TCCACACGGCCGCGCCGCCCACCTCCAACGTGCACCGGATCGGGCGTGCGGGCCCCCGCGGGGCAAAGCAGGTCGCCTCCGGGCCGGTATCCCGCCCCGCGGGCGGGCCGGCACCTCCCCACCGGCCCGCCCGGCCCACTGGTTCCGGAGCGCGCCCAGGGACGGTGCGTGACCCGGACTCCGTACGCCCGTCCGGGCGTGCGGACCGCGGCCCCGAACCCACGGCGAGGGTTCGGGGCCGCGGCGTGCCCGGGGGCGGGACGGGGGGACGGGGAACGGCGAACAGATGACAGCAAACAGATAACGGCTGACAACTTTCATCATCTGTTATCTGTTCGCTGTCATCTGTTTTCTGTCAGTTGTCACCTGGCCGCCGCCATCCGCCCGCCCGCCTCAGGCCGTGCGCCCCAGCGTCGCCAGGTAGGCCCGCCAGCCGCCGTGGTGGGTGATCTCGCGGTGCACCCCGCGCTCGACCTCACCGCGGGCGAGCAGCATCGAGAAGCACGCGGAGCCGTCCTCCAGCTCGATCACACCGAGCTCCAACTCCCTGGGCTCGCCGGGCAGGATGACGTCCCGCAGGCGCTCCAGGCTGATCTCGTACAGCTCGCCCTCGATCGCGGTGCCGACGGACGGGTCGGCCAGCAGCCCCGGGCAGACGTCCGTGCCGCCGCTGTGGTCGATGGAGAAGAAGCGGTAGCCGGCCGCGGTGCGGGCCGGGCCGATCAGGGCGTCGGCGACCTTCTCGTGGAACGGTCCGCCGACCATCGCCTGGCCGTTGAAGAAGATGCGTGCCATCGGTGAACTCCTCAGGAGGGTAAGGCCGTACAAGGCCGTACAACGAAAAAGACCGTTCCGCACGGCGACGAGAGGACAGGTGGATTTCGTCGCCGTACGGAACGGAGCAAAGGGCGGCGGAACTGCTACGGCCCGGCAGGCGGCAGCGGTGGCGCCGGCGGATAGATTGGTGCTCAGCCCAGCAGGGGAAGCGCGGGGAGGGTCAGGAAGTCCGCGAACTCCTCGGCCAGGGCGACCTGTTCGAAGAGCTGGGCGGCCTCGCGCCAGCGGCCGGCCCGGTAGGCCTCGTCGCCGAACTCGGCGCGCAGCTCGGCCAGTTCGGTGGCGACCAGGGTGCGGACCAGCTCGGCGGTGGCCTTCTCGCCGGTGTCGGACAGCACGACCCCGTTGTGGATCCACTGCCAGATCTGCGAGCGCGAGATCTCGGCGGTGGCGGCGTCCTCCATCATGTTGAAGATGCCGACCGCACCGAGCCCGCGCAGCCAGGCCTCGATGTAGCGGAGGCCGACCTGGACGGCGTTGTGCAGTCCGGCCCGGGTGCAGGTGCCCCCGGCACCGGCGATGTCGAGCAGTTCGACGGCGGTGACCGGCTCGGCGGGGCCCGGGTTGTCCTTCTGGTTGGGCCGCTCGCCGAGCACCGCGTCGAAGGAGGCCCGGGCGACGGGGACGAGGTCCGGGTGGGCGACCCAGGAGCCGTCGAAGCCGTTGCCGGCCTCGCGGTCCTTGTCCGCCTTGACCTTCTCCAGCGCGGCGGCGTTGACCTCCGGGTCCCTGCGGCTGGGGATGAACGCGGCCATCCCGCCGATCGCGTGGGCGCCGCGCTGGTGGCAGGTCCGCACCAGCAGCCGGGTGTAGGCGGCCATGAACGGCGAGGCCATGGTGACGCTGTTGCGGTCCGGGAGGATGTAGTGCTCGCCGGCGTCGCGGAAGTTCTTGACGATCGAGAACAGGTAGTCCCAGCGCCCGGCGTTGAGCCCGGCCGCATGGTCGCGCAGCTCGTAGAGGATCTCGTCCATCTCGAAGGCCGCGGTGATGGTCTCGATCAGCACGGTGGCCCGGACGGTGCCGTGCGGGATGCCCAACGCGGCCTGGGCGTGGGTGAACACGTCGTTCCAGAGCCGGGCCTCGAGGTGGCTCTCGGTCTTCGGCAGGTAGAAGTACGGGCCGGAGTTGGGGTCCTCGGCGCCCTTGGCGATGAGCCGGGCGGCGTTGTGGAAGAAGTACAGGCCGAAGTCGACGAACGCGCCGGCCACCGGAACGCCGTCGACCAGCAGGTGGTTCTCGTCCAGGTGCCAGCCGCGCGGGCGGACCACGACGGTGGCGAGTTCGGCGGCGGGCTTGAGGGCGTAGGCCTTGCCGGCCGAGCTGGTGAAGTCGATCCGGCCCTCGAAGGCATCGATCAGGTTGACCTGGCCGCTGACCACGTTCTCCCAGGTCGGGGAGGTGGCGTCCTCGAAGTCGGCGAGCCAGATCCGCGCCCCGGAGTTGAGCGCGTTGATGACCATCTTGCGGTCGGTGGGCCCGGTGATCTCGACCCGGCGGTCCCGGAGGGCGCGCGGCGCCTCGGCGACCGTCCAGTCGCCGGCCCGGACGTCGGCGGTCTCGGGGAGGAAGTCCAGCGTGCCGGTGCGGGCGATCTCGGCGCGTCGGCCCTTCCGCCTCGTCAGGAGCTCCTGTCGACGGCCCTCGAAGGCACGATGCAGGCCCACGACGAAGGCGACCGCCTCCGGGGTGAGCACCTCCTCGGCCCGATGGACGCGCGGTCCGGCGACAGTGACGACCGGAGCGGCGGGGGAGGCGCCGACGGGCCCCTGAGCTGCAGCCATGAGCAGGACACTCCTAAGACGGTTGAGCCTGGCGAAGGGAGCTCCGGTGGGAACTTCCTCGGGAACTTCCTCGATCGTTACCCGCCTGTCGGCGGGTTCGATTCTGTAAGGTGGAGACTAGTTTCCGCGATACAGAATTTCAACGGTTTGTTGAAGAGGTCGCCGGGACTCTACTCCTCCCCGACAGCGAAGGGAACGCCGGTGGTTGCGACCCCCGACACAGCATCGACGACAGGCGCCGACCGCGCGAGCGGCGGCGTGCAGTCCGTCGAGCGCGCCTTCCAACTCCTGGAGGCGCTGGCCGACTCGGGCGGCGTGGCCACCCTCAGTGAGCTCTCCACCAGCTCCGGCCTCCCGATGCCGACCATCCACCGACTGGTTCGTACCCTCGTCCAGCAGGGCTATGTCCGCCAGGACACCGCGCGCCGCTACACCCTCGGCCCCCGGCTGATCCGGCTCGGCGAGACCTCCGGCCGCCTGCTCGGCAGCTGGGCCCGCCCGTACCTGGCCGAGCTCATGGAGGCCACCGGCGAGACCGCCAACCTGGCGGTGCTGGAGGGCGGCGAGGTGGTGTACGTCGGACAGGTGCAGTCCCGGCGCTCGATGCGGATGTTCACCGAGGTCGGACGGCGGGTCCAGCCGCACTGCACCGGCGTCGGCAAGGCGCTGCTCGCCCAGCTCCCCGAGGACGAGGCGCGCGCGGTCCTGGGCCCCAACCCGCTGCCCGCCCACACCGAGTACACCCTCACCGACCCGCAGGAGCTGATGGACCAGCTCGCCGAGGCGCGCGAGCGCGGGTACGTGGTGGACGACCAGGAGCAGGAGATCGGCGTCCGCTGCATTGCGCTCGCCGTCCCGGGCGCGCCGACGCCCACCGCGCTCTCCGTCTCCGGCCCGGAGGCCCGGATCCGGGCGCTGGAGGAGCAGGCGGGGGCGTCCGCACTGGTGCCGGTGATGCACCAGATCGCGGCCCGGCTGGGGCAGGTCCTGGCGCCATGACGTTCCGTCAACCCCTTTCAGGCGAACGGTAGATCCGGCGAGGACCGGTGCCCGCCGTTCGAGTGGCGGCGGGCGAGTTGTGCCGCTATCGCGGCCACGGCTCGGACACCCTGGTGCGGGCGCGGCCCGCGACAGCGCGGGCCGCCGGAGCGTGGGAGCAGGGTGGACGGCGTGGAGCAGCACGGAGTACGGGGCGGCGCGGGGCGCAGGAGGTTCGGCCGGGCCGGATTGCTGGCGGCGGTGACGGCGGGCTGCGCGGTGGCCTCACTGGCCGCCGGGCCCTCCTGGGCGGTGCGGCACCCGGTGCCGCGCCCGGATCTGGGGACCGTCGCGCCGGGGGCGCCCGAGGCGTCCACTCTGCCCGCCGTGGTCGCCAAGACGTCCCGCTCCCACCTGGAGGTGGTCCGGATCGACCCGGATCCGGCGCCGCCCGGCGGCGCCACCACCATCCACGCCTTCGTCGCCAATCTCGGCCCGGACACCACCGCCTCACCGCTCACGATCACGGTCACCCTGCCGAACGGGGTGACCCCGGAGGGCCCGTACTTCCCCGACAACTGCGCGGTCATCTCGCGCGGCAGGCAGGTGCGCTGCGTGTTCGGTCCCGGACTGCCGGACGGGCGCAGCGTGACCGCCCTCGTCCCGGTCCGGCTCTCCGACGACCTGGAGCTCGGGATCCTGGAGGGCGGCTCGGTCGAGGTGCGCAGCGCGGACGACCCCGGCGGCAGGGGTCACCGGGAGGAGTTCGACATCAAGGTCGTCGAGACGGCGGGCGACTGACGCGACGGATCGCCCCACCGGTCACCGGCCGCCGGCGAGCGGCTGCCGGACCTCCGGTGACCGGTGGGGCGGGCTCGTGGTTACCGGTAGACGCGGACGTAGTCGGCGGCCATGGTGATCGGGGTGTTCCCCTGCGGGGCCGGGTGGTACTTGCCGGCGCTCACCGAGAGGTTGAGGATCAGGTACGCCGAGAAGTTGGCCCCGACGCCCTTGCCGTCCGAGAACACCTTGACGCCGTTGACGTACCAGTCCACCGAGTTGGCGCCGTAGTAGGTGCCGATGGTCACCCACTGGTCGGTGCCGATGGCGCTCGCGTCGGTGTAGTAGTCGGGGTTGCCGGGGTTGACGTGGTTGGTCAGCTCCAGCAGGTTCGGGTTGTCGGGGTGGTACTCGAAGGAGTCGATCTCCCCGTTGCCGTTCTTCCAGGTCCACAGGGCGGGCCAGGCGCCGGTACCGGCGGGCAGCTTGACCCGGGTCTCGGCGTAGTCGCCGGTCTTGACCTGGAACCCCTCGGCGGAGCCCTCGGTGGTCAGGAAGCCGGTGTTCCAGGACTGCTTGCCGTTCTCCAGCGTCGGCCCGCCCGGGGTGGCGGTGAAGGTGGCGACGCCGTTCGCGACGGTGACGTTGTTCTTGTTCAGCCAGTCGAGCTTGTTGTCGTCCGGGTTGTGGTTCCCGTACTTGTACGAGGTGCTCTTGTCGCCGACCCAGCGCTGGCCCCAGTTGATCGGGCCGTTGAACTCGTCGGACCAGGTCAGCGACTTGCCGGCGATCGGGGAGGACGACGCCGGGGTCGTCGGGGTGGCCGTGGCGGTGGGGGTCGGCGTCGCGGTCGGGCTCGCGGTCGGGGACGCGGTGGGGGACGCGGTCGCGGTGGGCTTCGCCGTCGGGCTCGCGGTCGCGGTCGGGGAGGGGGTGGGCTTCGCCGTCGGGGACGGGGTCGGCGTGGGCGTACCCGTGGCCGAGACCACCAGCTGCTGCGAGGGCAGGTTGTG
This sequence comes from Kitasatospora sp. NPDC059146, assembly GCF_042786665.1. Taxonomy (NCBI): domain Bacteria; kingdom Bacillati; phylum Actinomycetota; class Actinomycetes; order Kitasatosporales; family Streptomycetaceae; genus Kitasatospora; species Kitasatospora sp. NPDC059146. The sequence goes on from NZ_JBHZCY010000126.1 coordinate 5,393, forward strand.
CCAGGCGCCGCCGAGGTCCTGCCAGAAGCCGAACTGGGTGTACGTCCCGGCGGCCAGGGTGCGGGCGGCGCTGGTGTAGGTGAGTCCGCCGGGGCAGATCTGCACGTTGCTCGCGTTGCCCGGGAAGTCCAGGTTGGTGCCGCGCGCGTCGCGGACGCCCACGCCGACGGTCTTGGCGGTGAAGCAGGACGAGGAGTGCAACGCCAGCGAGGCGGTGCCCGCCTTCCCCGCGACCATGGTGGCGGGGGCGAGGCGGTCCTGGGTGACGGTCGGGCCGGTGGCGGCCTGGGCGCCGGAGACGGACGGCAGGCCGAGCAGGCCGGCACCGGTGATGGCGAGCGCCCCGGTCGTGGCGAGGGCGGTGTTGCGGCCACGGTGGGACGGACGGGCGTGGCGGGGCGCGCGACGGCGCCGGGCAGGCTGGTGCATGGGGGTCCTCTGCCACGCCTGCGAGGTGAGCTGTCGGATTCGGGCTGCAGTTGCCCGGCCGCCTGTGGAGCGGCTTCACCCCTAGCCACGCCCCGCACGCTGGTGCGTACGGGCCGGGCGCTGACCTTGGTTCCCCCGCTCCCGTCCGCTGTGGTGCTCGGGTACTCGCCGGCGGGTGGACGGGACTCGGCGTCCCGGCGGCGGGGTCCGCGACAGCGGACGACGACTGCAGGCTAGGCAGGCCGTCCGTGGACGGACAACCTCATGGGGCCGGTTGTCGCGCAGCTCACAGTGGTGTCGATCAACGACGCTGCGTGGCGGCCGAGTTGATCAATGGAGCCGACGCCGACCCGCGGCCCCGCCGGGCCCGCCCGGGATGGGGGTCACACACGGTGCGCGGCGCGGCGGTGGCGGACCGTGTGTGACCGCCGTGGCGTGGAGCCGCCCGAGTCCGCCCCATCGGATAAATTGGAGCCCTGGGATTTTCCGCGGTGCACAAGAGCACCGGCCGGAGCCGTACGACCCGTCCCCCGTTCCAGAGAAGAGGTTCCGCCCCACCATGACCGCGTCCCTGCCCGCCTTCGCCGGCCGTACCTACGTCTTCCGGGCCGACAACGGCGCGGCCTTCCGCAACTCCTACTCGGCCGACGGCACCCGGCTGCGCTGGGAGGGCCTCGGTGAGTCGGCGGGCCAGTGGGAGGACGTGCGGCTGCACGTCGCCGAGGTCGCGCCGGAGATCTACTTCATCAGCTGGACGGAGCAGAGCGGGATCACCGTCAGTCACGTGATGGACCTCAACGCGCTGACCGTACGGGCCTTCTGGACCTTCGAGGGCGAGGGCGGCCGGGTCGGCCAGCTGCACACCGGGACGCTGGAACGGGTCGCCTGACCGGCGCCGGAACGCACCGAACCCCCGGGAGCCGAGGCTTCCGGGGGTTCGGTGCGTTCCGCGGGCGGCGCCGTCAGACGGTCTGGCCCGGGTGGCCCGGCTGGTTCGGGACCTTGAGGTGCTGGGACAGCCACTCCAGCGAGGACGGCAGCAGGGCGCTCCAGGTCTCGAAGTTGTGGCCGCCGTTCTCGAGCATGCTGTAGGAGACCTTCATCGGGCTCCTCGCGGCGTCGATGAACGCCTCGGTGTCGTGCTTGTAGTTGCCGTCGCCCTTCTTGGTGCCGGCCAGCAGCACGGAGACGTCCGGCTGCGGCATGTTCTTCAACCGCCACATCAGGTCGGCCTCGTCGCGGCGCTGCTTGCTGCCGCCGAAGAGGTCGCCGGTGGTCGGGTCGTCGGCCGCCTCGTAGTACCCGGACAGGGACACGGCGGTCGGGAAGACGTCCGGGTGGCGCATGGCCAGCTTGAGCGCGCAGTAGCCGCCGGTGGAGTTGCCCATGAAGGCCCAGGCCCGGGGGTCGGCCGAGACCCGGTAGCTGGCCTGGATCGCCGACGGGACGTCCTTGGTGAAGTACGTGTCGGACTGGGCGCCGCCCGGGATGTCCTCGCACTCGGTGTCCTGCGGCAGGGCGGGCGAGGGACGCATCAGGACCATGACGGTCGGCTGCATCCGGCCCTCCTGCAGCAGCTTGAGCGCGGCGCCCGGGTAGTTGAAGCGGGTGATCAGGTTCTCGGCGATTCCTGGGAATCCGGTGCTGACGATCACGGCCGGGAACTGCTTCTGCGCGTACTCGGGCTGGAAGTACTGCGGCGGCAGGTAGACGAAGCCCTCGGTCGACAGCCGGCTCTCCTTGCCGTCGATCCGGACCTTGCGGATCTCGCCGGACTGGCCGGGCTCACGGCCCATCGCGCCGCCGCCCTTGACCGACGCCTGGCCTATGGTCTCGACCAGCAGTCGGCCGGAGGCGTCCGCCTTGTTGTGGATGACGACCGGGCCGGTGCTGCCCGTGCCCATCAGGTCGTCCCAACTGCTGTAGAAGGCGAAGTAGTTGTTCGCCACCAGCCCGAGCGCGGCGAGCACCGCCAGCTGGGTCGCGAGCAGCGCGCCGATCCGGCCGAGCACCGCCTGCCAGCTCTTCCGGGCGAGTCTGGGCCAGAGCCAGACCGTGCCGACCATCACCACGACCGCCATCAGCACGGCCAGTGCCAGCACCTTGTGGCTCGTCAGACCCATGTTCCAGTTGCTCCCACGCCTCGAACTCCCGCCCCCTCCGCTCAGGGACATCCGAGGAGGTCACCCCGGTTCCCCCACCGGGGCGCGCGCACCAACCCTAGCGGGAGCTGGGAGGAAGCTGATCGGGGGCTGTGGGCAAGCGGCGAACAGATGACAGATTTCAACTTTCAGATAACAGATGACAGCGAACGGATAACAGATAACAGATTTCGAAAGTTGTTCTCTGTCATCTGTTCGCCGCTATCTGTTATCCGTCATCCGGCTGCTGTCATCTGTCCGCTGTCATCCGCTCACCGCTGGGTCGCTACTCCCCCGTCGGCCGGGCCCACAGGCGCAGCCCCGCCGTGAGTTCGCGCATGCAGCGGGCGCCGAGGTCCTGCGGGGACCCGGGGCCGGTGACGGCGGCATCGGAGCCGGCCCACTGCTCCAGGGCCACCCGGATCGCCGCCGTGGCCGCCGCCGCGGCCAGCCGGACCTCCAGCGGATCGGCGCCGTCCGGACAGCAGGCGGCCAGCACGCCCCGCAGCCGCGCCTCCGACGCGGCATGGACCCGCTGCCAGGTGCCGTCCAGCCGCGGGTCGCGCAGCAGGTCGCGGGTCCAGTGCATCGCCTCGACGGCCTCGTCGTCGGCCGGGGTGAGCGACTCGACTGCCGAGCGCTCCAGCGCCTCGCGCAGCGGGACGTCCGCCGGACTCTCGGCCAGCAGGTCCACCCAGCGCTGCCCGCCCGCCGCCAGCAGCGGGGCGACGGCGTCCTCCTTGACGGAGAAGTAGCGGTAGAAGGTGCGCAGCGAGACGCCCGCGGCAGCGGCGATCTCCTCGGCGGTGGTCGCCTCGGCGCCCTGCTCGGCGAAGAGCGCGGCGGCGGTGCGGGCGATCTCCAGCCGGGTGGCGTCACGGCGGCGCTGGGTCAGGGTCGGGCGTCCGGTCACAGGGGTCAGCGTACGCAAGCGATCACGGTCCCGACGCATCGCGCCCAGGTGGCACATCGAGACTTCTTGGCACAACGTGCCACATGGGCGTACCGTGCCTCTTGAGGTCGAGAGACCACGAACGAAGGAGTACCACCATGGAGCGCTTCAGCGGACGGAACGTCCTGATCACCGGCGGCGGCTCTGGCATCGGCCAGGCGACCGTGCACCGGATCCTCGCCGAGGGCGGGAAGGTCGTCGCCGTCGACGTCAACGAGGACGGCCTGAAGAAGACCCTGGACCGCGCGACCGCCGAGGGCACCGCCGACCGCCTGACGATCCAGGTCCTGGACATCTCGGACGAGGCCGCCGTGATGGCGGGCGTCGCCGAGGCCGTCGCGGGCCTGGGCGGTCTGGACGTCCTGGTCAACGCGGCCGGCATCCTCCGTTCCTCGCACACCCACGAGACCACGCTGGAGTTCTGGAACAAGCTCCTCGCGGTGAACCTGACCGGCACCTTCCTGATGACCCGCGAGGCACTCCCCGCGCTGCTCGCCACCGGCAAGGGCGTGGTGGTCAACTTCTCCTCCACCTCCGCGAGCTTCGCCCACCCCTACATGGCCGCGTACGCCGCGACCAAGGGCGGCATCCAGTCCTTCACCCACGCGATCGCCTCGGAGTACTCGAAGCAGGGCCTGCGCGCGGTCTGCGTCGCACCGGGCAGCATCGACAGCGGCATGACCAACAACCCGGGCCTGCCCGCCGACGCCGACTTCATCCTGCTGGCCAAGCTCTCCCCCGCCCTCGGACACGGCTTCGCGGGCCCGGACACGGTGGCCGGCGTGATCGCGATGCTGGCCTCCGACGACGGCGCCTTCGTCACCGGCACCGAGCTCCGGATCGACGGCGGCACCCACATGTGAGCCCCCGGTCCGGTCGCCGGCGGGGTCCGTGCCCTCCCCCATCGGGCACGGGCCCCGTCGGCGTCCTCGTTCTCGGGCCCCCTCGTGCTCAGACGCCGTCGTTCACAGGCGTTGTCGACCGGTCCGGCCGGGGTGCCGCCGGGCAGGGCCACCGGGTGGAGGTCCGGATGGTCGGCACGGCTGCCACCGTACGGGCGGGCGGCGACGGCCGTCAGCGGGTCAGTCTCAGCCAGTCGCTCTCAGCCGGTCGCCCGGGCGCGGGCGTGCCGGCCGTTCGACGCCACGCCCCGCCGGGCGTCGCGGTGGGCGGCGAGGGCGTTGCCGACCGCCGCGAGCGCGGCCCCGAGCAGCAGGAACGCCACCGCCAGCAGGAAGCACGCCCCCGCGATCCGGCGGTAGCCGCCGTGTCGGGCGGGGTCGAGGAACGGGAACGGGTACCAGCCCGCGGCGTGGCCGCGGAGCAGCGCGTACGCCACGAAGAGCAGCGGGAACCCGAGCCAGCCGAGCACCGTCCGGGCCCGGACGGGCCGGGCGGGCGGGTCGACCAGCCAGTCGGCGAGCGCGAGCAGCGGCATCACGCGGTGGACCACGTCGTCCACCCACGGGATCACCAGCGGCGCCGGGTACGTCGCCAGCAGCGTGCCGTACGCCAACCCGGTGACCACCAGGTAGAGCAGCACCGCGCCGCGCACCGCGTCCGGCACGGGCCGGCGGCCGGTCAGCCCGGCCCAGCCGCCGTAGCCGAGGACGGCCGCTCCGGCGAGGTTGGCGAGGGTGGTGAAGTAGCTGAGGAAGTTCACCACCCCGGAGCCGTCCGTCGCCGCGCGGTAGCCGGAGAAGCAGAGCGCGACGACGAGGAAGGCCGCGACGGCGAGCCGGGCGGGGGCGAGCCACGAGTGCATCGTCGGAACCGCCTCTCTGGGGCGTGGTCCGGACAGGGGCTCTTCGGATTCAAACCCCAGCGGGCGGACTCGGCCACACGAGGGACCGCATCAGGGAGCACATCAGGGGCTGTCTCGGGGCCCTCCGTGGGGTGCGCCTCAGGGGGTGCGCCAGTCCGCGGCGAGGGCGGCCGCCGGGTTGGTGACCAGCAGCAGGTCGCACAGCTCGGGCCCGAAGGTGCGGGCCAGTCGCGGGACGAGGTCGGTGAGCAGCCGGGTGGGGCCGCCGACCTCGCGGGCCGTCCGGGTGGTGGTGTCGGCACCGAGCAGGAGCCGGTGGGCGTGGCCCGCCTCGACCAGGTCGGCGATCACCTCGAAGGCCTGGAGGTCGGCGGGGTGGCCGATCCGCGAGGGACTGTCCAGGGCGAGGAAGGCCCCCTCGGCGGCGAGGCTGCGGTGCAGCGACCGGTCGGTGAAGCGGGTGAGGTGGCCGAGGAGGATCCGGTCGGGGTCGACGCCGTGCCGCCCGTGCAGCCGGTCCAGGATGCCGTGCGGGTCGCCCTCGGGTTCGAGGTGAACGGCGATCGGGGCGCCGGTGGCGTGGTGCGCCTCGGCCGCGGCGGCCGCCGTCCGGCGGGTGTGCCCGGTCAGCGGGCCCGCGTCGTCGGCGATCTTGATCAGGCCGGCGCGGACGCCCTCGGGGGCGCCGGGGAGCCCGGTGACGAGCTCGGTGACGAAGTGCTCGGCGAGGTCGGCCGACGCGGTGGGGGCGCCGGTCGTGCCGGGGGTGCCGGTCGTGCCGGTCGTGGCGGGGGTGCCGGCGGAGAACCGGTCCTCAGGGTAGTGGACCGCCTGGTGCGCGCCGGTGGCGGCGACCAGGTGGACGCCGGTCGCGCGGGACAGCGCGGCGAGGGAACCCGCGCCGCGCCCCATGCCCTGCGGGGTCCACTGGACGAAGGAGCGGCCGCCGGCCGCGGCGTACTCGCGCAGCACCGCCTCGGCGGCGACCGGGTCGTCCAGCTCCTGACCGGGGAGCAGGGGGCTGCGGATGAAGAGGTGGTCGTGGGAGTCCGTGACGCCCAGCTCGCCGGGGGCGAGGTCGCCCAGGACAGTGCGTACGGTGCGGGTGGCGGTCATGCCACGTCCTCCGCCGAGGCGTCGGTCACGGGAGTGTCGGCCGCCGGGGCTTCGGAAGCCGGGGCTGCGGACGCCGCGAAGGTGGCGGTGGCGACCCGGAGGCCGGCCAGGGCCTTGGGCAGGCCGACGTACGGGGCCAGGTGGACGATCACCTCGGTGATCTCCTCGCGGCTCATCCCGATCCGCAGGCTGTTGCGCACGTGGTCGGCGAGCTGCGGCTCGACCCCGCCGAGGGCGGTGAGCGCGGCCAGGTTGGCGATCTGGCGGTCGCGCAGGGCGAGGCCGGGGCGCTGGTAGGTGCCGCCGAAGAGGCTGGTGACGATCCAGTCGGCGAAGCCCGGGGCGATCGCGTCCAGGCCGCCGAGGGTCCCGGCGGCGGCCGGACCGGCGAGCTCGGCGAGCAGGGCGTAGCCGGCTTCGCGGTCGAGCGGCGCCGGCGTGAGGTCGGCGGGGGCCATGGCGGTGGGGGCAGTGGGGGCAGTGGGGGTGGTGGGGATCGTGGCGGGCATCGCGGTGTGGGGACCTTTCACCAGTGGCGGCCGGCCGGCAGCCGGTCGAGTTCGGGGCGGGACAGGTGCAGCACCCGGAAGCGGGTGCCGGGCGCGTCGTCCGGGGCGGGACCGGACCACAGGGCGAGGCTGAGCAGTTCCCAGCGGCTCGGGTCCACGGCGACGGCCGCGGTGTGCAGGGCGGGGTTCGACGGGTGTGCCGGGAGCTCGGCGAGGGCCCGCTCGACGGCCTCGGCCGGATCGGCGCTCTCCGGGAGCCGGACGACCGTACGCGTGGCGGTGCTCGGGGCCTCCGTCCGGTCGCCTTCGGCCAGGCCCGCGCCGAGCCAGTGGCGGACGACCGGGCGGCCGAAGTCGGCGCTCAGGCCGCGGAAGCCCGGGCCCCAGAGGAAGCGGTTCATGCCTTCGGCGGTGCGCCAGAGGTAGAACGGCGCGTACTGGTTGACCGGCGAGCCGTCCTGGCCGCGTTCGCGGACCAGGTACGCCTTGAGGCCGAGGCCGGGATGGGTGTCCAGCAGGTGGCCCTTGTCGGCCACGCGCCGACGGATGACGGCCATGTCGTAGTCGGCGGGAAGGGTGATCTCGTACTGCATGGCGTGCACGGTGGGCTCCCTGGGTCGGGGGCGGGTGTCGGCCGTCGAGTCGCCGTCTCCGGTCAGGCCCGGCGGTGGGCGCCCAGCAGGCCGAGGGCGCCGCGGACGGCCTGGTCGAAGGGGGCGGCGCTGTCCGCGGCGCGGGCCAGGACGTAGCCGCCCTGGACGACGGCGACCACGGCCGCGGCGGTGTCCGCCGGGTCGAGGCCGGCGGCGAACTCGCCGTGTGCCTGGCCCTCGGCGACCAGCTCGGCGATCCGGCCGCGCAGCCAGTCGAAGGTCTCCTCGACGGGGGCCCGCAGCTGCGGGTCCGCGACCACGTCAGGATCCTGGGCCATCCGGCCGATCCGGCAGCCGCGCAGCACCTCGCGGTCGCGGTGCAGGTAGGCGGCGATCCGGTCGTACGCGGTGCCCGGGGCGGCGAGGTCGGCCTCGGCGATGCCCCGCAGCTGCTCGGCGCTGCGGCGCAGGGCGGCGGCGGCGAGGTCGGGCTTGCCGTCGAAGTGGTGGTACATGCTGCCCTGGCCGACGCCGGAGCGCTGCTGGATGGCCTTCGGGCTGGTGCCGACGTAGCCGCGTTCCCAGAGGAGGGCCTGGGTGCTCTCGATGAGGCGGTCCTGGGTGGTCATGGCTCCACTGTACATACCAGTAGGTACAGATGGAAGGGGTTTCTCCGGCACGGCGGGCGGGACCAGGGGTGGGCGCGGTGCCACCAGGGGTGGGGCCGGCTTCGGTCGACTTCGGGCGACTTCGGGCGACTTCGGCGGAGGCGGAGGAAAGACCGAGGGCCGTGCGCCGCCCCCCGGCGGCCACGGCCCCTCGACCGTTCGTCATCCCCCGCGCCGGCCAACGGCATTCGGCCCGGCCCGGTGGCGCGCGTCACGTTACGCACGGTGTCGAGCGTCACGCCGCGTAGGGAGTGCGCGGCGCCCGGCGCGGGCGGGCGCTCAGGGCAGTTCGCGCCGGATCACCGGCGCCACCTCGGCCGCGAACAACTCCAACTGCTCCCGCTGCACCTCCTCGGTGAGCGCGTCGACCCCGATCCCGACCACCTCGTTGCCGAAGGCCTCGTGGTAGCGGTGGATCTTCTCGACCACCTGTTGCGGGCTGCCGACCAGGGCCGAACCCTCCTCCAGCGCGTCCTCCAGTGAACGGAACGGCGAGTTGTTGTGCTTGCCCGCGGCCGAGTTGACCATGGCCTCCCAGTACGGCCGGTAGCCCTCCACCGCGTCCTGCGAGCGCCTGGCGACGTACAGTCCGCCGAAGCCCGCGCCCACCCGGGCCTCCTTCGGGTCGCGGCCGTAGTGCTCCCAGCGCTCGCGGTAGTCCTCCACCAGGGCCCGGTACTTGGCCAGCGGATGGAAGGAGTTGGCGGAGAACAGCGGATCCCCGTAGCGGGCGGCGAGGTCGGTCGAGCGGGTGCTGGTCGCACTGCCGTGCCAGACCGGGATCGGGTCCTGGAGCGGGCGCGGCGACACGGTGGCCTCCGTGAGCGGCGGACGGGTCGAGCCCCGCCACGTCACCTTCTCCTCCCGCCAGAGCCGGTGCAGCAGAGCGTAGTTCTCGGCGAGCGCCTCCCACTGACGCTCCTCCGGGAGGCCGAACAGGCCGAAGTGGCGCGGGTCGTTGCCCTTGCCGATGATCAACTCGATCCGGCCCCCGGAGAGTTGGTCGAGCATCGCGTAGTCCTCGGCGACCCGGACCGGGTCCAGGATGCTGAGCACCGTCACCGTGGTGAACAGCCGGATGGTGCTGGTGCGGGCGGCGATCGCACTCAGCAGCACGGGAGGCGCCGGGGAGAGGAACGGCTCGCCGTGCCGCTCCCCCACCCCGTAGCCGTCGTAGCCGAGTTGCTCGGCGAGGACGGCCTGGTCGACCACGTTCCACAGCTTCTGCTGCGGGGTGCGGTGGATGCCGGTGACGGGATCGGGGGCGTTGGCGACGAGGGACGAGACGGTGAACCGCACGGCGGTCTCCTAGGGGCGCTCGGTGGTCGGACGACGGAACGGCGCTGGGCCGTCCGGGGCGCTGCGGGTGCGGGACGCGCGGGATGCGGGACACGCGGGGTGCGGGACCGGTGCGAGGAGCCCGAGGTACGGAGCCCGTCACGGGGAGTCCGTGACGGCGAGTCCGCGACGGGGAGTCCGCGACAGGGTGGGCGTGGCACCGGCGGAGGCGCGGTACGGCGGCGCTGCGCTCGGACGGGCAGCACCGGAGGCGGACCGGGGCGGGCCTGGCGGCCCGCGGGCGGCGTCAGCGCACGGTGCTGCGGCGGTGACGGCGACAACAGCGGGGCACGACGGTCACGGTGGCCTCGGCCGCTACGGTCCGGACTGCCATCACGCTCCCCCCTCCGCCTCGTCCGCGCGCGGCCGCACCCGGCCCCGCGCCGTCCCACCTGGTCCTCCGCGAGGATAAGCAGCGGAGGGAGGCGGGGCAAGACACTCCCAGGGACTTGATCGGGCGGAGCCGACTGGCAAGATGTCCGGCATGAGCTACCTCGCCGCGGATGACCGCTATGCCTCGATGACCTACCGGAAGGCCGGCCGCAGCGGAGTTCAGCTGCCCGCCGTCTCACTGGGGCTCTGGCACAACTTCGGTGACGCCCAGCCGCTGGAGGTGCAGCGGGCGGTGCTGCGCCGGGCCTTCGACCGGGGCGTCACCCACTTCGACCTGGCGAACAACTACGGGCCGCCGTACGGCAGTGCGGAGCGCAACTTCGGCTACCTGTTCGCGCAGGACTTCCGGCCGTACCGCGACGAGCTGTTCATCGCCACCAAGGCCGGCTGGGACATGTGGCCCGGCCCGTACGGGAACGGCGGCAGCCGCAAGTACCTGCTGGCCAGCCTGGACCAGTCGCTGGGCCGGATGGGGCTGGACTACGTCGACGTCTTCTACTCGCACCGCTACGACCCGGACACCCCGATCGAGGAGACGATGGGGGCGCTGGACAGCGCGGTGCGCTCGGGCAAGGCCCTGTACGCGGCGATCTCCAACTACCCGGCGGAGCAGCACCGGGAGGCGGTGGCCATCCTGCGCGAGCTCGGGACGCCGGTGCTGCTGAACCAGTCGGCGTACTCGATCCTCAACCGGAACGTGGAGGAGGGCGGCGTGCTGGAGGCGGTGGGCGACACCCGGACCAGCCTGATCGCCTATTCGCCGCTCGCCCAGGGACTGCTGACGGACCGGTACCTCTCGGGCCGGGTCCCGGCCGGCTCGCGCATGTCGGTGGGGAAGTTCCTGACCGAGGAGGTGCTGACCGAGTCGAAGCTGGACCAGCTGCGGGCACTGAACAAGGTCGCCGAGAAGCGCGGACAGACGCTGGCCCAGCTCGCCCTGTGCTGGGTGCTGCGGGACCCGCGGGTGGTCTCGGTGATCATCGGTGCGAGCAGCGTGGACCAGCTGGACCAGAACCTCGACGCACTGGCCGGCGGGCCGCTGACGGAGGAGCAGCTGGCCGAGATCGACCGGCTGAGCGTGTGACGGGAACTTGGTTGGGGTGACGGGGCACTGCGGCGGGTGACGGGTGACGGATAACAGCTGACAGATTTCGAAATCTGTCAGCTGTTATCTGTTATCTGTTCGTCGACATCCGTCACCCGTCGGCCAGCGGCCGAGGGCCGTCAGCGGCGAATACCCAAGGCTGGAAGAACCGTTTCCGCTACTCGATGGGCCTCCTCCAGCAGCGGGTTCCCGGAGAGGATGAAGGTGTCGACGCCCAGCGCCTCGAACTCCTTCAACCGCTCGACCACCTGGGCCGTCGACCCGACCACCGCCGTCCCCGGACCGGGCCGGAACAGGCTCATGCCCGGCCAGAGATTGGGGTAGGCCTCCAGCTCCCGGGCGCGCGCCGGGACCCTTCCGCCGTGCTGGCGGAACTGGCGCTGCCACCCGACGCCGTCCTCCCCCTCGGCGGATCCCAGCTGCCGGGCGTACGTCGCCTCGCTCGTCACGTCCAGCAACCGGTCGGCGGCGGCCCAGGCCTCCTCCTCGGTGTCCCGGACGATCAGGTGCAGCCGCAGCCCGATCCGCAGGCTCCGTCCGTGCGCGGCGGCGCGTTCGCGGACCAGGTCGAGCTTCTCCTTGAGCAGGTGCGGCGGCTCCCCCCAGGTCAGGTAGACGTCCACGTGCTCGGCGGCCATCTCGATGCCGGCCGGCGAGCTGCCGCCGAACCAGAGCGGGATGCCACCGGGCTGCGCCGGGGTGAGCTCGCGCAGGCTCGCACCCGCGTTCTTCAACCGGTAGAACTCGCCCTCGTGGTCGAAGACTTCGCCGGCCGTGAGGCGCTTGACGATCGACCAGTACTCGGCGCTGAGCCGGTAGCGGTCGTCGTGCTCGACGTCCAGACCGTACTCGCGCAGCTGCGCGGTGGAGCCGTTGACCACATTGAAGCGCAGCCGCCCGCCGTGCAGGTGGTCGAAGCTGAGCGCCATCTTGGCGAGCAGGGTGGGCGAGACCAGTCCGGGGTGGACCGCCAGCAGCGGCTTGAAGGCCGGCCCGGTGGCCGCGGCGAGCGCGCTGCCGAGCGTCCAGACGTCGTACAGGTCGGTGGCGAGCAGCGCGCCGGTGTAGCCCAAGCGCTCGACACTGCCCGCGAGTTGCTGCAGGTACCGCAGGTCCACCGGGCGTCGGCCGGACGGCTCCCACGGGTAGTGTCCTTCGCGCGGGATGATGTACCAGAGGACTTCGGAGGCCACGGCTCAGCGGTCCTTCCCGAGTACGGCGGCCACCGGGGCCTCCAGAGCGGACAGTTGGGCGTCGGCGACGGTCAGCGCGCGGTCGATGAAGCCGACCCGGTGGAAGATGTCCGCCGCCTCCTGCTGCTCGGCCACGAACGCGTCGGTGGCCGGCTCCAGTTGCCAGGGCAGCGCGACGAGCGCGGCACGCCAGTCGGCGACCGTTCCGCCCAGCTCCCGGGCCGCGATCGCGGCCGCCTCGGCCGGATGGGCGGCCGCCCAGGCGTCCGCCCGGCGCAGCGCGGTCGTGATCGCGGCGACCACCTCGGGGCGGTCGGTGGCGAAGTCCCGGCGGGTGAAGAAGACCGAGCGGTCGGTGATGACGTCCCCGGTGCGGACCAGCGCGCGGAACTCGCCACTGCGACGGGCCGCGGCGAGCTCGGCGCCCTGGGCGATCCAGCCCGCGATCTCGCCCTCGCGCAGCCTCCGGGCCTGGTCCTCCCCTGCCACCGGCCGCGCCGGTGTGACGTCCTCACCGTACGAAAGCCCGTGCGCGTCCAGGGCCTTGGCGAGCAGGTGGGTCTGCCAGGAGCCGACGCCCAGCACGACGGTGCCGCCCTTGAGGTCGGCGACCGTACGGACCGGTCCGCCGTCCAGGACGAGCAGTGCGCCGTGGTCGGGGCGGGGTGCGGAGACCACCGCGTACACCAGGTCGTGGCCGGCCGCCTGGGCGGTGATCGGCGGGGTCGAGCCGGTGCCGCCGAAGTCGATGGTGCCGTCGGCGAGCAGCTCGCCGGTACGGGTCCCGTCGGTGTAGTGGTGGAACGCGCCGCTCTCCCCGAGCGGGGCCAACTCCTCGTCCAGGTAGGGCAACCGGGCGAGGTAGTAGAGCGTGGGATTGCTGGCGTGGACGCCGAGGGTGACGGTCATCTGGTCAACTCCGGTGGTGCGTAGGGGCTCGTGCGGAAGACGTGCGGTGGGGTTGCGGGGGAGGGTGGAGCGGTCGAGCCGCAGAATGGCGGTGCGATGGAGTGGTGGAGTGGTGGAGCGATGGCGTGGTGACGGCGTGGCGGAGCGCCGGTTCAGTGGACGCCGAGGTCGGCGAGCAGTCGGCGGCGCAGGTCGGCGAAGGCGGGGTCGGCCGGGTCCCGGGGGCGTTCGACACCGACGGGTTCGTCCCGGACCAGCAGACCGTCACGCAGAACGGCGACACGGTCGGCGAGCCGGACGGCCTCGTCCACGTCATGGGTGACCAGCAGCACGGCGGGGCGGTGGCAGCGGACGAGATCGCCGACCAGGTCCTGCATCCGCAGCCTGGTCAGGGCATCCAGTGCCGCGAACGGTTCGTCCAGGAGCAGGAGTTGCGGTTCGCGCACGAGCGCCCTGGCCAGTGCGACGCGCTGTGCCTCGCCACCTGAGAGGGTGGCCGGCCAGTCCTCGGCGTGCCGCTCCAGGCCCACCTCGGCGAGTGCCTTCAGCCCGGTCTCCCGGGTCGCCGCGCCGCGCGGCAGACCGACCGTGACATTGGCCAACACCCGCTTGGAGGGGACGAGTCGGGGCTCCTGGAAGACCACCGTGCGGACCGGCGGCACCAGCACGGTGCCCCCGTCGGCCTGGTCCAGCGCGCCGAGGATCCGCAGCAGGGTGGTCTTCCCGGTGCCGCTGGCGCCGAGCAGGGCGACGAACTCGCCCCGGGCGATGGACAGGTCGACGCCGTCGAGTACGGCCCTGGTGCCGAACACCCGGCGCAGGCCGCGCAGATGGACGGCGGGGTCGGTATCTTCGGCGGTCGCGGCGGCGGTCTCAGTGGCGCTCGCGGCGGTGCTCACGGCAGCGCTCACGGTCGAGGCCGGAGCGGAGGCCGAGTCGGTGGGGGCGGTCATCGGGCAGCTCCTCGGACGGCGCGGCGCCACGGCATCAGCAGCCGTTCCAGGATCCGGACGATGCCGTCGGCGGCGAGGCCGAGCAGACCGTAGATCAGGATGCAGACGGCGAGCACGTCGGTGCGCGAGTAGTTCTGGGCCTGGGCCATCAAGTAGCCGATGCCCTCGGTGGAGTTGATCTCCTCGGCGGCGATCAGGGCGATCACGCTGAGCGTCATGGAGAGCCGCAGGCCGGACAGCAGGGAGGGTAGCGCCCCGGGCAGCACGACCGTCCGTACGATCGCCCAGCGGCCCAGGCCGAAGCTGCGCATCGCCTCCACCAGCTTGCGGTCGGTGTTGCGGACCCCGCCCGAGGCGGAGACGTACATCGGGAAGCTGGTGGCCACCCCGATCAGGGCGACCTTCGCGGTCTCGGTGATGCCGAACCACACCATGAACAGCGGGACGAGCGCCAGGAACGGTACGGTGCGCAGGACTTGGATCGCGGAGTCGAGCAGTTCCTCGCCGAGGCGGGTGAATCCGGTCACCACGCCGAGCACCAGTCCCGTGGTGGCACCGAGCAGCAGTCCGAGTCCGGCCCGGGTGAGCGACACGGTGAGGGCGTCGGTCAGCTGACCGTTGCCCCACAACTCGCCGACCGCTTCGGCGACCTGGGACGGTGAGGCGAGCACATCCTGGGTGAGCGCGCCGGTGGCGGAGGCGAGCGCCCAGCCGCCGAGCAGCGCCAGCGGACCGAGCGTGCGCAGCAGCACGGCGAGGGCGCGCGGACGGGGCCGTCGGAGCTGGGCACGCGGCGTCACCAGGCCCGCGGCCCGGGCCGCCCGGGTGCCCTCGGAATCCTGTTCCCTTGCGAGCACGGTCACTTGGCACCACCGCCGAAGGTGTCGATGTCGATCAGGTACGGCTTGACGTCGACCAGCTGCTTGGTGACCTTCTGGTCGGCGAAGAACTGGGCGACGGTGCCGAAGCGGGCGGTGTCGGCCGCCGAGATGGCGTCGGCCGGAGTGCCCTGCCGGCTGACGTTCACCGCGACGTCCTTCTCGGCCGGGGTGACGGCGGTGGGGCCGGAGTCGGTGAAGACGTTGAGGTAGGCGGCCGGATCGGCCTTCTCCTTGGCGCCGTTGTCGCGCAGGTAGGCGTAGAAGGCCTTGACCACATCGGGGTGCTTGTCGGCGAAGCCGTTGCGCACCGCCCAGACCGCGTAGTTGTCGGAGCCGATCGCCTTGCCGTCGACCAGGAAGTGCGCGCCGGCGTTGGCGATGGTGGGCGTGGAGAAGGTGTTCCAGGTCGCCCAGGCATCCACCTGGCCGGAGTTGAAGACTCCCGAGGTCTGGTCGGCGCGCAGGTAGACCCGCTGGACCTGGTCGGCCGGGACGCCGTTCTTCTCCAGCGCCTTGAGCAGGAGGTACTCGCTGGTGCCGCCCTGGGAGACGGCGACCTTCTTGCCGACCAGGTCCTGCACGGTCTTGATGGGCGAGTCGTTCTTGACCAGGATGCCCTCGCCGACGCCGTCGGGGGCGGTCTGGGCGAACAGCTTGAAGCCGGGCTTCTGGGCGAGCGCGGCGACGGCCGAGGTGATCGAGCCCTGGGCGACGTCGAGTTGGTCGGCGGACAGGGCCTGCGCGGCGGGGGCGAAGGGGCCCGCGCTGCCGGTCCAGGCCACCTTGGCGTGGACCGCCGCCAGGGCCCGGTCCAGCGAGCCGTCCTTCTTGCCACGGGCGAGGAAGCCGTTGTTCCCGGGGTCGGGCAGGCGGAGCACGGCGTCGGCCTTGCCGCCGGGCCCGCCTGCGGCGGAGGCGCTGCCCCCGTCGGCGGACGAGCCGCAGGCGGCCAGAGCGGTGGTGGCGAGCAGCGCGGTGGCGGCGAGGGCGAGGCGGGCGGTGTTCACGGGGTCTCCAAAACGGGTGACAGATGACAGCTGACAACTTTCGAAAGTTGTTCGCTGAACTCTGTTATCTGAAATCTGTTCGCTGAAGGTTGTTCGCTGAAAGTTGTTCGCTGAACTCCGCCGGACTCCGCCGAGCGGCCTCGGACGGCAACGGGCGGCGTCGGGCAGCACCGACCGACGCCACCGAGCGGCACGGCTGACCGGCATTGCCGACTGGCCGGACGAACGAGCGGACGGTCAGCTGGACACGCTCGCCACTTGCTCCCCTCCCGCAGCCCGCCGACCGCGCAGCAGGTCGCGCGCGGCGCGGAGCGGCTCCGGGTCGGCCCAGGCACGGATGTCGACCGGTGCCGCGAGGAAGCCCTGCCCGGCGAGGAAACGTTCCTGCTGGGCCAGCAGCCCACGGTCCGGCCGCCGGGGGCGTCGTACGTGTAGAAGCCGCGGCCGGACTTGCGGCCCAGCAGGCCGGCGTCGACCATCCGGGACAGCAGCGGGGGAGCGGCGTACAGCGGCTCCTTGTACTCGTCGTACATCGATTCGGCGATCGAGACGATGGTGTCCAGGCCGATCAGGTCGCACAGCCGCAGCGGGCCCATCGGGTGGGCGCAGCCGGCCTCCATGCCCTTGTCGATGTCGGAGGCGGTGGCCACGCCCGACTCGAACATCCGCACCGCGGACAGCAGGTACGGCACGAGCAGGGCGTTGACCACGAAGCCGGCCCGGTCGCGGGCCCGGATCGGCTCCTTGGCGAGGGCCTGGGTGGCGAAGGCCTCGACCCGCTCGGTGGTGGTCGCCGAGGTGGTCAGGGTCGGGATGACCTCGACCAGCTTCTGCACCGGCGCCGGGTTGAAGAAGTGCAGGCCGATGACCTGCTCCGGGCGGGAGGTGGCGGCGGCCAGCTTCACGATCGGGATCGAGGAGGTGTTGGAGGCCAGGATCGCGTCCCGGCGCTCGACGACCTGGTCCAGGGTCTGGAAGATCTTGACCTTGATGTCCTCGCGCTCGGCGACCGCCTCGACCACCAGGTCGCGGTCGGCGAAGTCGGACAGGTCGGTGGTGAAGGACAGCCGGGACAGCGCCTCGTCCCGCTGCTCAGGGCTCAGCTTGCCGCGCTTGACCGCCGTGTCCAGGGAGTTGGTCAGCCGGGTGCGGCCGAACTCCAGCGCCTCACCGCTGGCCTCCGACACCAGGACGTCCAGTCCGGCCCGGGCGAAGACCTCGGCGATGCCCGACCCCATGAGACCGCAGCCGACTACTCCGACGCGTGCGATGTCACTCACTCAGTTGCCCTTCGGTGGTGCTGGGGGTCGCCCAGCGAACTGGTGGCCCAGCGAGCTCGCTGGTCAACGGGTCGGTGTACCGGAATGGGTGCACCGGTCACCGCCCCGACGACGTTACTACTCCGTACTCGCCAGTAGGTCACCCCCTCCCCGGCACAGTGCCAGCCCGGACGGCCCCCCGATCGGGTGAGGCCGCACCGCCTGCGGGTGCGCCCGGGCCCGCCGCCGCCCGCCGCCGGACAGAATGCCGC
Organism: Kitasatospora sp. NPDC059146; assembly: GCF_042786665.1. Classification (NCBI taxonomy): domain Bacteria; kingdom Bacillati; phylum Actinomycetota; class Actinomycetes; order Kitasatosporales; family Streptomycetaceae; genus Kitasatospora; species Kitasatospora sp. NPDC059146. The sequence goes on from NZ_JBHZCY010000126.1 coordinate 22,876, forward strand.
AGACGGGGGCCGGGGACGGGAAGGGAGCACACGGTGCCGACGGGATCGCTCACAGGACAGGTCGCCCTGGTCACCGGCGGCGGCCGGGGCATCGGCCGCGAGATCGCCGTCGGCCTGGCCGCCGAGGGCATGGCCGTCGGCCTGGTCGGCCGCACCCACGAGACGCTGACCGACACCCTCAAGGAGTGCGTCAAGCACGGCTCCCGGGGCGTCGCCGTCACCGGGGACGTCTGCCGCCCCGGCTCGGTCCGGGAGGCCGTCCGGCTGGTCGAGCGCGACCTCGGCCCGGTCGACCTGCTGGTCAACAACGCCGGCCTGGTCGACCGCGCCGAGGTGCCGCTCTGGGAGACCGACCCCAACCAGTGGTGGCAGGTGATCGAGACCAACCTGCGCGGCCCCTACAACCTGCTGCGCTGCGTCCTGCCCGGCATGGTCGCCCGCCGCAGCGGCCGGGTGGTCAACCTCAACTCCGGCTTCGCGCTGCGCCCGGACGGCCACTACACCGCGTACGCGACCTCCAAGGGCGCGCTGCTCCAGCTCTCCGACAACATGGCGGACACGCTGGCCGAGCACGACGTCGTGGTGCTCGACATCAGCCCCGGCGCGGTGGCCACCGACATGACCGCGGGGATGCCGATGTTCCGGGACATGAAGGCCTGGGGCTCGATCCCGTACATGGTCGCCGTCACCGTGGACGCCGCCCGCGGCCGCTTCGACGCGCTGCACGGGCGGTTCATCCACGCCGGGCGGGACGACCTGGCGGAGCTGGTCGCACAGGCCGACGCGATCCGCGCGGTGGACGCCCGGACGCTGCGGCTGCGCCCGTACAAGGACGACGACCCGATGGCCTGACCGGCTTCGGCGGGAGCTCAGTCGGGGGCGGGGAGTTCCGGTCGGGGCCGGTCACGCACACAGCTGGCTGGCGGTGACCGGCTTGAGCCCCGCCTTGGCCAGCCCGTCCAGGATCGCGGGCAGCGCGTCGATGGTGCACTGGTGCCCCATGTGCAGGGCCACCACCGAGCCGCCGCGCACCGAGCCCAGCACCCGGCGCTGGAGCTCGGCGGCGCTCGGGTCGTTGTAGTCCCGCGGATCGACGTCGAAGGACAGCACGTGCTCGTAGCCGACGGCCTTGGCCTGGTCGCGCACCATCGAGGTGGCGTACTGCGCGGCGGAGGGGCGGAACCAGCGGCCCATCGAGCCGGTCAGCCTCGTCAGCCGGTCGGCGCACTGGGCGATCTCGGCACGGGCCTGGTCCGGTGTCATCGCGGAGATGTTGAGGTGGTTCTGGGTGTGGTTGCCCAGTTCGTGGCCGCCGTCCAGGATCCGCCGGGCCATCTGCGGCTGCTGGTCCAGCCAGCTGCCGACCGCCATCACGGTCAGCTTGACGCCGCGCTGCTCGGCGGCCTCCAGCAGGGTGGTGGCGAGCTTCGGGTCGCCGCTGCCGTGGACGGTGAGCGCCACGTTCTTGCCGGTGCGCGGCCCGTACACCACCTCGTACGGGGTGCCGGCCGCCAGCGGCGTCAGGACGGGCGGGGTCGGCGGTGCGGAGGCCGGCGCCGAGGCCTGGGCGGCGGCCGGGGTCGGTTCGCCGCCGGGCTGCGGCTCGCCCGCGGCGCCCGGGGTGGTCGGGGCGGGGGAGGCGGGCCCCTCGCCGCCGTTCCAGGCCGGGTCGGTGGTGTGCTGCGGGTCGACACTGCCGGGGTGCGCGGCGAGCGTCCCGGTGTCGGCCCGGCGGGGCGTGCCGCTGCCGCAGGAGGTGAGGAGTCCGCCGGCGGCGGACAGGGCGGCCAGCTTGGCGGCGGTGCGCAGTACGGTGCGGCGGTCGGCAGTCATCGGCAGCCAGCATAGAGAGGACGGACCCTCCCGGCGATCCGGCAGCGCCGTCCGACGCCGTCCGGCGCACCGTCTTTGACGTGCACACACTCCGTCTTCCGGGTATTGCAGGAACCTGAACTCCCGCTGTTTCCACGGCGTGTCGTTGGATACGATCACCGCGCACCGCGTGTTACGGGGCAGTAGGCACATTCCGGCATTGCGCATTGGGGGCGGAACATGATGCACCACGAGGACACCGCGGCCGTCGACCAGGACACCCGCACCGGCTGGGAGTGGGCCAGAGCGGACGACTGGCAGCCGCCGAGCGAGCTCGACACCGGCATCCCGCACACCGCCCGGATGTACGACTACTACCTGGGCGGCAAGGACAACTTCGAGGCCGACCGCCAGGCCGCCCAGGCCGCCATCGCCGCCTACCCGGCGCTGCCGCTGCTGGCCCGCACCAACCGCCAGTTCCTGGGCCGGGCCGTCGAGTTCGCGGCGGGCCGGGGGATCCGCCAGTTCGTCGACATCGGCACCGGCATCCCGACCGTCGGCTCCACCAACGAGGTCGCCCAGCGGGTCGCCCCGGACGCCCGGGTCGTCTACGTCGACAACGACCCGATCGTCGCCACCCACGCCCGCGCCCTGCTGGCCGGGCACCCGGCCGGGCACACCTCGGTCATCGAGGCCGACCTGCGCGACCCGGAGGCGATCCTGCGCCACCCCGCGCTGGGCGCCGCCATCGACCTGTCCCAGCCCGTCGCGCTGATGCTCGTCGCCGTCCTGCACTTCATACGCGACGAGGAGGGCGCCCAGCAGATCGTCCGCACCCTGCGCGAGGTGCTCGCCCCCGGCAGCGCCCTGATCCTCTCCCACGGCAGCCCCGACTTCGCCTCCCGCGAGAGCGCCGCCGAGGGCACCCGGATCTACCGGAGCGCCAGCGCGCCGCTGGTCCTGCGGCCCCGGGCCGGCGTCGAACCCTTCTTCGGGGACTTCGAGTTCGTCGGCCCCGGCCTCGTCCAACTCCCGCTCTGGCGCCCCACCGCGGGCCACCTGCGCACCACCGAACTGCCCGAGGGCTGGCAGGACGTCTCCGCCTACGCCGGCGTCGCCCTCAAGCCGTGACCGGACCCGGCCCGAACGTGGGTCCGTGACGACGGCCGGCCCCGGCGCCCCCCTCCGGCGCCGGGGGCCGGCCGCCCCCACACCGAGCAGACTACGTCCGGGCACTGACAATCCCTCACCCTCCCGGCTACCCTGCGGCGTGACCACCGACCTGCCGCCGCTGCCCACCGACGTCGCCGAACTGCTGCGGAGCGTCGACGCCCCGCCCCGACTGGTCGCCCACCTCGCGCTGGTGCACCAGGTCGCCGAGCAGGTCGTCGAGTTCTGCGCCGCCGAGGGCCTGGCCTTCGACCACCACGCCGTCCGCTACGGCGCCGCCACCCACGACATCGGCAAGGTCGTCCACCCCGAGGAGCTCTCGGGCCCGGGCTCCGCGCACGAACCCGCGGGCCACGCCCTGCTGTCGGCCCGCGGCGTCCCCGAGGAACTGGCCCGCTTCGCCCGCACCCACGCGAGCTGGGGCGAGCCCGGCACCACCACCGAGGACCTGCTGGTCAGCCTGGCCGACAAGGCCTGGAAGAACCAGCGGGTCCGCGACCTGGAGGACCGGGTGGTCGAGCGGCTGGCCGCCGCCACCGGCCGCGAGCGCTGGGAGGCCTTCCTCGCCCTGGACGACCTGCTCACCCGGATCGGCGAGGACGCCCCGCGGCGGCTCGCCCTGCAGGCCGCGCATCCGGTGCGTACCGGGAGGAATTGACGCGACAGCGCGCGGCGGGCGGTGTGGGGTTCCGCGGCGACACCGCCGCCGGGTGAGGCCCTTCCCCGTGCGAGCGGCTACCGCCCGCCGCGCAGCTGGTCCAGGTCGCGGCGCTCCCGCTTGGTCGGGCGCCCCGCGCCGCGGTCCCGTTCGAAGGTCGGGGCCACGAACTCGCGCGGCGGCCGCGGCGGACTGTTGTCGACCAGGCACTCCGCCGCGACCGGGGCGCCGACCCGCTTGCGGATCGGCTTGGTCACCACGACGACCCGCTCGTACCCCTCCTCGCGGACCCGGACCTCGTCCCCGGGCCTGAGGGTCTGCGCCGGCTTGGCCCGCTCGCCGTTCACCCGGACATGCCCGGCCTTGCAGGCCGCCGCCGCCAGCGCACGCGTCCTGGCCAGCCGGACCGACCAGATCCAGACGTCCACCCGCACGCTTCCCTGTTCCTCAGCCATCCCGCGAGCCTACCCACGCCGAGGTCCGGTCCGGGCTCGGCCCGGACCGGACGCACCGGCTAGTAGTGCTTTGTTACGTGTTGCGCGGGGTCTGGGCAGGTTGGCGGTTCGGCGGTTCGCTGTCGGTGTGACTCCGGACGAACTGGCACTGTTA